>NZ_JBGLYM010000024.1:0-101973 GCF_047303955.1 Pseudomonas sp. Pseusp88
CCACCACCACAGCCCCCGCCGCCGCAGCCGGAACTGCTGTCACCGCCGGAACTGTCACCACCGCCACAGCCCGAGGCCGAATCGCTGCCACTGGAATCGCCTCCGCCATCGGAACCCACGCCTGTGGCGAAATCGCCACCGCAGTACACCGTCGAGTTACTGCCCGCGCGCTTTACCGAAGTGCAGTCCACGACATAGTGGAAGCCATCGGCGATGCCGAGCTTGGCGTCCAGGGCAAACAGCAGCGGCAGGCGCAGGGCGTTCTTGGGGAAGATATTTTCTTCACGGCAGGCATACCACCAGCAGCGGCGCAGTCCAGCGTCGGCCTTTGCTGCGGCTTCCTTGCCAAGGGCCGCCGCCGGGGTGTGATGCAACAGGCCGCCAAAGGCTTTTTTGCAGAAGGTTTCGTACTCGCGGGTATGCAGGATGAATTCGTGCCACAGGTCATCCACCACCTGGGAAGGCATGGACACATATTTTTGCCCGCTCTTCAGATACGCCAGGAAGAACTGGCGCATGCCCTGGGCCACCAATTGACAGTCCTTGATCTGCAGATGACTGTGACGGCGCATCAACATCTCGAACAGATGGGCGGGCAAGGTATATTGGCGGATGTAGTGCTCGCGCTTGTAGATCAGCCCGTTCTGGCGGATTGCCAGGAGTACCCAGACCAAAAAAGCCGCCAATAACAGCAGAGGGATCAAGATAAAGTGCATTGCGACATCCGTGTGGGGTTTATGCGGTCGGCCTGATACCACGCTCTCGTACAGCAAATACAAGGCCCGTAAGAGCCGACTTGCTGGCGATGGCGGCGGATCAGCCAATATAAAGTCATCGCCTGTGACATTGCTTCAGCCAGCAAGCCGGCTCCTGCAGAACCTCATTCCAAATCAGAGAGCCCCGCGACGGGCCAGCCAGCCAACCAGACCATGAGACAGTGACCGCCAGGCTTAGTGCCCGCAAGAGCCTGGGTGTGACACCGCTCACAACCTCGACTCGACATGCCCGGTTGCGCAGCCTCTTGGGAGGTTGTACGATGACTGCTGACTATCGAGTAACCGCGCTGCCTCACGCGCGATCCACTGCAATTCGGCAACCCAGCATGAGCGCCTGTTGCGCTGTTACGTGCAACCGGCCCCACCGTCAAAAACAACAGGAGATACCGATGCCTACCGTTCTCGGCCATAACTTCATCGCTGGCGCCCGCAGCGCCCTTGGCGAACCGCAACACAAAAGCCTCGACGCCACTACTGGCGAGGCCCTGCCGTACAGCTTCTACCAGGCCACCGACGCAGAAATCGACGCCGCTGCCCTGGCTGCCAAAAGCGCCTTTTCCGAATACCGCCAACTGAGCCCGGCTCGTCGCGCGGAGTTCCTTGAAGCCATCGCCGACGAACTGGACGCCCTGGGTGACGATTTCGTTGCCGTGGTCTGCCAGGAAACCGCCCTGCCCGCTGCCCGTATCCAGGGTGAGCGCGGTCGTACCAGTGGCCAGATGCGTCTGTTTGCCAAAGTCCTGCGTCGTGGCGACTATCTCGGTGCGCGCATCGACCTGGCCCTGCCGGATCGCAAGCCGCTGCCGCGCGTCGATCTGCGTCAATACCGCATTGGGGTAGGCCCGGTGGCCGTGTTCGGCGCCAGCAACTTTCCCCTGGCCTTCTCCACTGCCGGTGGCGATACCGCCTCGGCCCTGGCCGCCGGTTGCCCTGTAGTATTCAAGGCCCACAGCGGCCACATGGCCACCGCTGACCTGGTTGGCTGCGCCATCATCCGCGCCGCTGAACGCACCCAGATGCCAAAAGGCGTGTTCAACATGATCTTCGGCAGCGGCGTCGGCGAAGGTCTGGTCAAGCACCCGGCCATCCAGGCGGTCGGCTTCACCGGTTCCCTGAGCGGCGGCGATGCGCTGTGCAAAATGGCTTCGGAGCGTCCGCAGCCGATTCCGGTCTTCGCAGAAATGTCCAGCATCAACCCGGTGGTTCTGCTGCCGCAAGCCCTGAGCAGCCGTGGCGACACCGTGGCCAAGGACCTGGCCGCTTCCGTGGTCATGGGCGCCGGTCAGTTCTGCACCAACCCGGGCGTCGTGATCGGCCTGCGTTCGCCGGCCTTCACCGCGTTCCTGGAGCAGCTCAAGGAGCACATGGGTGGCCAGGCGCCGCAAACCATGCTCAACGCCGGTGGCCTGCGCAGCTACAGCAAGGGCGTCCAGCATCTGCTGTCGCACCCGGGCATCACTCACCTGGCGGGTAAACCACAGGAAGGCAAACAGGCCCAGGCCCAGCTGTTCAAGGCCGATATCAGCCTGCTGCTCAACGGCGACGAACTGCTGCAGGAAGAAGTCTTTGGCCCGACCACGCTGGTCATCGAAGCGGCTGACGATGCCGAACTGAAACAGGCCCTGCTGGCCCTGCGCGGTCAACTGACGGCCACCCTGATCGGTGAACCGTCCGACCTGCAACAGTACAGCTGGCTGCTGCCGCTGCTGGAAGAGAAAGTCGGCCGCATCCTGGTCAACGGCTACCCGACCGGTGTTGAAGTCTGCGAAGCCATGGTTCATGGCGGTCCATACCCGGCGACGTCCGACGCGCGCGGCACTTCGGTGGGCACCCTGGCCATCGACCGTTTCCTGCGCCCGGTCTGCTACCAGAACCAACCGGACAGCCTGCTGCCCGCCGCGCTGCAAAACGCCAACCCACTGGGCCTCAAGCGCCTGGTCAACGGCGAGTGGAGCGACCAGCCGATCGCGTAACGTCGGCTGATTGTTGCTGCATACGGAACGGCGTGACCTTTGGGTCGCGCCGTTTTCCGTTGGAGCACGCCGCGGGGAAGAAGGGTCTGTGTGAGCGAATTCACTCGCGAAGAGGTCGGAGAACATAACGAAGCCTTCGCGGATGAATCCGCTCCCACACACTCTCATTTCGAATCATGAATTTGTGTTGTGTTTGATGAAAGAGGAAACACCATGAACGCGATACCCGGAGGCCGCCGCCCTTCTCGCAGCCTGGCACAAATGCTGGTCGAGGAACTGACCCGGCTGATCGAGGACGGCGCCATTGCCGTGGGGGAAAAGCTGCCGCCGGAAAAGCTCATCACCGAAGAGCACGGCGTCAGCCGTACCGTGGTGCGTGAAGCCATTTCCCAGTTGCAGTGCCTGGGCCTGGTGGAAACCCGTCATGGCATCGGCACCTTCGTGGTCGGGCAAATCGCTGCTCAGCCACAGCTGCAGACCGATCGCACCCTGGACGATGTCCTGGCGGTGATCGAATTGCGCATGGCCGTGGAGGTGGATGCTGCCGGGCTGGCTGCCAGCCGCCGCAGCGAGGCGCACCTGGCACGCATGGCCGCGGCCCTGGCGACGCTCGATAAAGCCGATGTGAGCCGTGCCGAAGCGGTGGAAGCGGACTATGACTTCCACCAGCAGATCGCCCTGGCCACGGACAATCGCTACTTCGCCGATATCAACGAACACCTGGGCACCGAGCTGATTCCACGGACCCGTCTCAATTCCGCCGCATTGGGCAATACCGAACCCGGCGAATACAACGCGCGCCTGCGTCACGAACATCAGGCGATCTATCAGACCATCGCCAATGGCGACCCGGCCGGAGCCAAGGCCGCCATGCATACCCACCTGAGCAATATCCGCGAGCGTCTGCGCCAGGCCTACCTGCAACGCGAGGCCTGATTACAGCCGCGTTGCGACCACGCCACGGCGCAGGGTCTGGCGCTGAATGATCACCACCAGCACTGCGGCAATCGAGGTGGTGGCGACCATCACGTAGCCGATCGTCTCAAAGCCCAGCAATTTGCCGTCGCTGCCAAAAGCAATCAAATGCCCGGCCACCAGCGAGGCACAGCCTCCCGATAGCTGTTGCACCGCCGAGTTGAGCGCATTGAACGAGCCACGCTGATTGGGTTCCGGCAACGTACTGATCAGGGCCTGGAACGGGATAATCCGCGAGAAGATGCCGAGGAACAGCAGCACGTTGACCAGAATCAGCCACGGCAGCGAGGTCGCCTTCAGGTGGGTGTAGATCAACACCATGATGATGGTCATCACGCAACCGGCCATGAATACCGGGACCTTGCCCAGACTGTCCGCCGCCTTGCCCACCAGCGGCCCGACGAAAATAGTGCCCAGGCCGGTGACCAGATAGATAGTCGGCAGGTGGCTGGCGTCGATGCCCAGATTATTGATCACAAAGGCGCTGCTGAACGGCATCAGCATGTAGCCGCCGGTAGTCAGCAAGGCCATGGCGGCAAACGCGGTCAGGTAACGCACCTCGGTGACGGTATGCAGCAAGTGCATGAACGGGCTGCGCTCCTGGGGCGCCTTGAGGTGTTCGTTGACCGGCTTGAGGAACAGGATGATCACCAGCCCGCCGATACCGCCAATCACCACCAGGGCGAGGAACGCAGAGTGCCAGCCCCAGTGGTTCGACAGGTATAAGCCCAAGGGCAGGCCCAACACCTGGCTGGCAGCAAAGGCCGTCTGGATGAAGCCCATGACCCGTCCGCGCAGTTGCGGGCTGAACAGGTCCGCAGCAATGGCCAGGACAATCGAACCAATCACCCCGGCGAAAATCCCGGTGACCATACGCGCCAGCAACAGCGCCTCGAAACTTCCGGCCAGGCCGCACCACAGGGTGCCGACGATAAAGCCGCCGTAGAAAAACAGCAGCAGCTTCTTGCGGTCGAAACGGTCGGCAAAGCCTGCCGTCAGCAACCCGGACAATCCGGCGCTGAAGGCGTAGGCCGAGACGATCATGCCGAACTGACCCGGCGAAATATCCAGCGCCGGCATGATCAGGGCGCCCAGGGGCGACATGATCATGAAGTCGAGAATGACCGCGAATTGCAGGAAGGCCAAAAGGCCGGTGACGAACTTCTGGTAGCGACTGAATTGCGTCGCGGGTGTTTCGTTGGGAGCAGTCATCGCAGTCCACTGGCGTTGATCATCAAGGCGGGCTGCAATATGCCATAAGCCATCACCGCAGTGGGATCCAATCGACCTGCTATCGATAAACCGGTCGGTATAAACCTAGGTATAGGCCCTGCACCCCCATGTACAAGTGACGCTCCTGGGGCACCGGTTTACTGTTCAGCCACTCCTGTCCAAACAGGAGTGACTGAACAGTAAACCGGTGCCCCCCGAGTGAGGTTGGGACGCCAGACAGGCCAAATACTGTCTGTAATCAGGAGTTCCCACATGCTGCCCTTGACCCGCCGCTTCTCTGATCTGCCACTGGATCTCGCCCTGCCCGGCCATGTCGACGACGAGGCCCGGGCCGCCCTGGCGCAACTGCTGACCGAGCAGTTGCACGTCAGCGCCGAACTGCTCGCGGTGATCCAGCAGGTGCGCTGGAAGTTGCGGGCAATGGCCTACAGCGCAGTCAAGGCGCTGTTTGAAAACCTGGACCGCAGTGGCCAGGACTTTCTGCGCCTGGTCAGTCAGCGCCTGTCGTACCTGGATCGCAAGGCGGCCAACTCGGTGCTGGTCGCTCATACCTTCGACGACGCCGACTTCAGTGACTGCTTTGCCGCCCTGCACGAACGCAGCCGCAGCCTGAGCCAACTGATCAGCAGTACCCAGCAACGGCTGGATCAGGCCTTCGATAGCGCTGACTACGCCACGGTCAATCTACTCAGTGAAATCGTCCACCGCGCTGGCCAGTTGCTGGCGCTGGTGGAGATGAATATACCGGCGGGCAGCCCGAAAGCACGGCGCGCCGCCACCTCTCGCACCCCCATCGGCACAGAGGAAATCTGGCCGGTCGGCCCGGCGGTCGAGGCCGGGATGATGTTTATGTAAGGACCTGCTGCAACCATTGTAAGTCCCTCCCTTGGCGCCCCTTGCGGGCGCCTTTTTTATTTGCGCTGCCTGCCCGCAACCCGGCCGGAGCAAATCGCAGGAGCGAATTCATTCGCGAAAACAGTAGTGCAGGCGATACAAATGCGTCGGATGTACTGGCCTATTCGCGAATGAATTCCCACACAGAACCGATGATATTCACGCGCTACTGTGGGAGCGAATTCATTCGCGAAAGCTTTATTCCGGACGCCGCCAATGTGTTGGATGTACTGGCCCCTTCGCGGATGAATCCGCTCCCACAGATCCGACGATATGCACGCGCTACTGTGTGGATTCGGGCCGTTCTGGCTTTACAGCAAAACATAGAGTCTCCCACAGGATTTGCTCTCTCCCCCTGCATGGATCATTTCAATATCCGGCGCACGCGGCATAATGCACCACGCCGTCCGCCCGAGAACCGCCTATGAACGATCTTCAGCAACTGAGCGAAAGCCACGGCATGCTGCTGGTATTCCTGAATGTCCTGCTCGAACAACTCGGCCTGCCAATCCCGGCCTGGCCGACGCTGATCGTCGCCGGGGCCCTGGCCATGCAGAATCCGTCGTTGCTGGGCGCAAGTGTGTTGCTGGCGATGCTTGCCTGCCTGATCGCCGACCTGGCCTGGTACTGGGCGGGCCAGCGCTATGGCGGGACGTTGCTGAGGACCATCTGCAAAATCTCCCTGTCCCAGGACACCTGCGTGCGCCAGGGCCTGAACCTGTATGGCAGGATCGGCCCGCGCGCCCTGCTGGTGTCCAAGTTCCTGCCGGGGGCCGGTGCATTGGTCACCACCGTGGCAGGCATCAGCCGCACGCCGCTGCCGGTGTTCTTTCGCTATTCCCTGGCCGGTTCCTTTATCTGGGCAGGCTCCGCGCTGCTGATCGGCCAGTTGTTCGCCGATGCCCTGACTGCCGTACTTGACCTGCTGGCCCGCTACGCCCTGCTCGCCGGTATCGGCATTGCGGCAGCCCTGGCCCTGTTTATCGCCTGGAAATACTTCAAGCGTGTGCAACTGCTGCGCCGCACCGCACGCATCCCACGGATCAGCGTCGACGAGTTGCGCGCCCTGCAGGATGGCGAAAACACCCTGCCCGTAATCCTCGACGTGCGCCCCAGCTTCAATGGCGGCGTGCAAGGTATCCCCGGCGCCATCAACGTCAGTCTGGAAGATCCCCTCGACGACCTGGTGCAACGCCTTGCCGATACCGACGTGGTCATCTATTGCGCCTGCCCCCACGAGCTGTCAGCAGCGCTGCTGGCCGAGAAACTGGGCCAACATGGGGTAACGCGGATCCAGGCCCTCACTGGTGGGCTGGATGCCTGGCGCCTGGCCAATGACTGGCTGCCGGAAGAAGATGCGCAGTTTTAATATTATCCGACTATAAAATCAGTCAATTACATAATTACTATATAACCAAAAAGACTTTCACAGCCTTTTCTTATAGATATAAATTCACTTCCAGACCCACCCCTTGCCAGGCGGAGGCCAATTTCCCGGGGGTGGCGACCTGTTCGCTCGGTTCAGCAGCCCCTTTATCGGTCGCACTGAAAGAGCCTTGCCATGACTGCACATCACTTCAATCGCCGCGACTTTCTGCGCGCCAGCTCGGTTGCCCTGGGCGTTGCCGGGCTGTCTTCCCTGGCGCCCACTTCGCTGTTCGCCGCCGAACCTTCCCTGTCCGGGCTGACCCTTGGGGTCGCCACCTACAAGGGCCAAGACTCTTACTTCACGACCGACGCCGGGACTGACAATACCCCGTACAAAGTCGACTATGCCGAATTCGCCGGCGGCAACCTGATCGTCGAAGCCCTGGCCTCGGGCAGTATCGATGTCGGCGGCATGAGCGAGATCCCGCCGATCTTCTCCATCCAGAGCCATCGCGAGCCAAAACTGATCGCGGTGCTGCAAGGCGATGTGAACAATCAGGTGATCCTGATCCCCAAGGAGTCCACCCTCGACTCGGTGCAGCAACTGCGGGGCAAACGTGTGGGTTATGTGCGCTCGACCACCGCCCACTACTTTCTGATCAAGGCCCTCAAGGAGCAGGGCCTGACCATGAGTGACATTACCCCGGTGGCGCTGACCCCACAGGACGGCTTCACCGCCTTTCAGAGCGGTCAGCTGGACGCGTGGGTGATCTATGGCGTGTTCATCCAGCTGGCGAAATTCCGCAGCGGCGCCCGAGTGTTGAAAACCGCGCTGGGCTACCTGTCCGGCAACTACCTGATCGCTGCCCGTCCAGGAGCGCTGGAAGACCCGCTGCGCAAGCGGGCAATCCAGGACTACCTGCAACGCCAGGCCCGCACCCTCGACTGGATCAACGACAACCCCGAACCCTGGGCAACCAAGTCGGCGAAATTGCTTGGCGTGGACAAGGAAGTCTTCCTCGACGTCTACCGCAACCGCAGCCAGCCCTACCGGATGCTGCCGGTGAACGCAGAGGCGATTGCTTCGCAGCAGGAAGTCGCCGATCTGTTTTTCGAAGCGGGTGTGTTGAGCCAACGCCTGGATGTCAGCCCGCTGTGGGACCGGCAGTTTCAGTTGTTGTCGACCTGATATTGCCAGCGCACACAACCTCACCACCCGGACTGGAAAACAAAGCCAAACCTACTGAATCACCTTGCGTCTGTGAGATGCAAATTGTGGGAGCGAATTCATTCGCGAAGAGGGCAATACATTCGACGCATTTGCATCGCCATCACTGGCCCGTTCGCGAATGAATTCGCTCCCACAGATTTACTCTTACCCTGCCAAGGGTCCATGCCTGCAGTCTTCCAAGGAACACCCCATGCCCCAACTCGTTATCGCCAGCCAGCTGGACCCGGACTTCAATGAGGTCATCCGCCAGCGTCGCCCGGATATCCGCCTGATCGATATCCCCGCCGGTACGCCCACCGACTTGCCAGCAGAGGTGCAGGTATTGCTGGCCCGGCCGATCAATGTGCGCGGCTATACCGCCCCGGACACGCCGCCAGCAGGCTGGCCCTACAGCCTGCGCTGGATTCATGTGGTGTCTTCGGGCATCGACTTCTACCCCGCCTGGTTTCTGCGCGGGCCGCAGTTGACCACTTCCAAGGGCAATGCCGCCGAGAACCTCGCCGAGTTTGCCCTGGCGCTGATCTTCGCCGAGGCCAAACGCCTGCCGCAGATCTGGGTGCACGACGCGCAATGGCAGTTCACCCCGCTGGCGCCGGTCAAGGGCAGCACCCTGGGCATTCTCGGCTTCGGCGCCATTGGCCAAAGCCTGGCGCAGAAAGCCCGCGCTCTGGGTATACGGGTCATTGCCCTGCGTCGTAACGCTGCGCCCCTCGGTGTGGAGGGTGTGGAAGCGGCGCGGGATATCCATGAGCTGTTCGCCAAGTCCGATCATCTGGTGGTGGCCGCCCCTCTCACCGACGAGACCCGTCACCTGATCAATCGCGATGTGCTGGGCAGTGCCAGGCCCGGCCTGCACCTGATCAATATCGCCCGAGGCGGCCTGCTTGATCAGCAGGCGCTGTTGGAAGCCCTGGATGACGGGCGCATCAGCCTGGCGTCCCTGGACGTCACCGATCCGGAACCGCTGCCCGATGGCCATCCGCTGTACCACCACCCCAAGGTGCGGCTGTCGCCTCACACCTCGGCCATCTCGACCCGCAGCCGCGAGGACATTGCCGACACCTTCATTGCCAACCTCGAGCGCTATCTGGCGGAACAACCGCTGCATAACCTCGCCGATATCAATCGCGGCTATTGAGTTTTCAGTTGCAACAGCGTCCGACCCCGCACCCGGTGGAGGCACCCAAAAAACCAGAAACACTGCCCCTTCACCTATGCGAGCACACCCATGACGCCACACTTTCCCCTGAACCGCCTGGCCCTGGCGCTGCTGGCTGGCACCCTTGGCCAGCAGGCCCTGGCCGACGAACCAAGCAAGGACGGCACCCTGTCCGTGGTCACGGTCACCGCCGAGCATCGCAGCGAAGACCTGCAAAAGACTCCGGTGGCGATTTCCGCCTTCGACGAAAAGGCCCTGGAAGACAAGCAGATCAAGAACGTGCGCGACATCGCCGGGCAAGTACCGAACCTGACCCTGCCGCGCCAGTCGATCTCCTATAGCGCCCAGACCTACGGCATTCGCGGCATCGGCGAGACCGACCCGATCCAGGAGTCGGCCGTGGCGGTTTATGCCGATGACCTGTATATCCCCCGGGCGATTTCCTCGATGCTCGACTTCAACGATGTCGAGCGCGTCGAAGTGCTGCGCGGCCCCCAGGGCACACTGTATGGCCGCAACAGCAGCGCCGGGGCAATCCGCGTGATCACCCGTGACCCGACCCAGGAAACCCGTGGTTTTTTCGAACTTGGCGCCGGTAACTACAACGCCGCCAATGGTCGCCTGCTGATCAGCGGCCCCTTGATCGACAACACCCTGTTCGGCAGTTTCTCGGCGACCCGCCTGACCCGCGATGGCACGGTGTCGGACCCGACCCGGCATTCGGACGTCAACAATATCGACATTCAGTCCTACCGCGGCAAACTGCGCTTCAAGCCTGACGACTCGCCGTGGGATATCCAGCTGACCCTGGCCAGCACCTTCGACCGGGGCGATACCACCAGTTATTCACCCTTTGATGCCAATGGCCGATTCGACAAATTCAAGAGCTACAGCGGCCTCAATCCGAAGAACCGCCTGGACCAGGGCAGCTCGGTGCTGCGGGCAATCTATGCCATCGACGATCACCTGAGTTTCAAATCGGTGACCGCCTACTCGGCGTTCCATCAACCAGTCAATTACGACAACTCCGGACAGGCCGCGCTGATCCAGCAGAACCTGATCCTCTACAAGCAGGATTACGCGACCCAGGAATTCCAGCTCAACGGCGACTACGACAAATTCAGCTTCACCACCGGGCTGCACCTGTACCGCGAGAAGTTCGATGCCGACCGCGATAACCTCACCTACTCCATTGCACAGAAACGGGTGATCGGCCAGGGCCAGTACAGCACCACCCAGACCGAAAGTTATGCCTTGTATGGCCAGGGCAGCTATCACCTGACCTCGCAACTGTCGCTGATCGCCGGGCTGCGCTACACCCGGGAGCACAAGAATTTCGACTTCGCCAATTACGGCATCACCACCACGCGGCAGATCACCGGCACCAACTTCACCGCCGACGACAGCCACTCCTGGCAATCCACCAGCCCGAAAATCGGCTTCGAATACGCGTGGACGCCACACCTGAACCAGTACGGCTATGTGGCCAAGGGCTTCAAGGCTGGCGGCTACGACAACCGCGCCCCCACCCAGGCCGCAGCCGAGCAGGCGTTTTCGCCGGAAGACGTGACCACCTATGAAACCGGCTTCAAGGGCGACTTTTTCAACAATCGCCTGCGCGCCAATGTGGCGTTCTTCTACAACAACTACAAGGATCTGCAGACCAACGCCTACGAACCGTCACTGGGCGTCAACCTGCGCACCAACGTCGGCCGTGCCCATACCTATGGTGTCGAACTGGAAACCCTCAGCGCCCTCACCGACGACCTGCAACTGAGCGCCAACGTCGGCTACCTGCAAAGCGAATACGACGACTTCCAGAACGCCAGCGGCCCAGGCGTGGATGCCAACGGTAAACAACTGGTGCTGTCACCGCGCTGGAATGCCAGCGTCGGCCTCAACTACACGGTCCCGGCAGGCATTCCGGGCACCGTACTGGTGGGGACCGATGCGCAGTTCCAGACCAAATCCTACGCCAACGCCTTGAACGACGACATTCAGGAAGTACCGACCCAGACCTTCTGGAACGCCCATACCAGCTACATCACCCCGGATGGTCACTGGACCACCACCCTGGCAGTGAAAAACCTCCTCGACCGCGCCTATCCGCAGTCGGTGGGCTATATCCCGTCCAGTGGCCAGCGCTATTACTCGATCAATGATCCGCGCACGTTGCTGCTGACAGTGCGGTACGACCTGTAAATCCATCCTGGATCAAACACAACCCAGTTACTGAATTGAAATGAGGTTTTTGTGGGGCCGGCTTGCTGACGATGGCGTCGGATCAGTCACCCGAGCTATTGCGAGCGCTTCGCACTCGATCGCCACCAAGGCGGTTCCCACAATAACCTCCTCCACCTGATGCCTCGCGAAATATCTGCTCATTTTTTGATCACCCAGCTCCAGACCGCCCGCGTACTGACATTCCTGAAGTTATCCACAGACATACCCCCGGTTTACGGGGACAACTTTCCCGTGGATTCAAGCGCTTAGCCATGACCTTCCGATTACTTGCGCACCTTCAGGGCAGATCAAATGCCCCGGCGATCATCTTCAACCAGCTGTCCAGGCGTTGCTCAGTCAGGCCGCTCTGGTTGTCCAGATCCAGTGCCAGGCCCACAAACTCGCCATTGACCACAGACTCGGAATGCTCGAACTCGTAACCTTCGATTGGCCAGTTACCCACCAGGGTCGCGCCACGACTGGAGAAGAAGCGATGCAGCTCGATCATCGCGTCGAGAAATTCATCGCCATACCCCACCTGATCGCCCAGCCCGTAAAGGGCGACGATCTTGCCCGTGAAATCTGCGTCGTCCAGTTTGGGCAGGAATTCTTCCCAGCTTTCGTTCTCACAATCAGCGGACAACCCTGGTAACAGGCCATCGCCCAGCGTCGGTGTGCCCAGGATCAGGAACGAATACTGCAAAAAATCTTCAACCGTAGTGCGATTGACGTTTAGCGGGTCCGCCATGATGTCGTCGTCGAAACGCTTTTTGATCAGCTTGGCCACCTTGCGCGACTTGCCCGTGTTGGTGCCGAAGAAAACTCCAATCCTGGCCATTGTTCACCTCTTGATTCACTGTGAGTTACGTTTTTTAAATCGAATCCAGGACCCGCTTTATCGTCGGTTGCGGCTCTCGCTGCGACAACGCGCGCGCCTCGGCACCAGTCGTGCCTTCTTCCATCAATTGCTGCACCACTTGCAAACTCTCGCTGCCCTGTTCGTCCTGTTGCAATTCCAGCGTGCATCGGCAAAGCCGAGGCTGAGAGGGCATGGTGAACATGATCGGTTGCAATACATTTTCCAGTACCGCCCGCAGACCGCGGGCACCGGTCTTGCGGCTCAGCGCCTGCGTTGCAATGAATGACAACGCTTCAGGCGTGACATCCAGGGTCACGCCTTGATAGGCAAACAATTGCTGGTACTGCTTGATCAACGCGTTCTGCGGTTCGGTCAGGATGCGCAGCAACGTGACGTGATCCAGTTCCTGCAAGAAGGTAATGATCGGAAAGCGGCCGATGAACTCCGGAATAAGCCCGAATTCATGCAAGTCGTCAGGCAACAACGAGGCCAGCAGTTCGTTGATCGGTGGACGTGGCTGCTGCGGCACGGCACGAAAACCGATACTGGAGCCTTTGGGTTGAACCCGCCGGCTGATCAACTCTTCCAGTCCGGAAAAGGCGCCTGCGGCGATGAATAGAATGTTGGTGGTGTCCACCACTTGCTCTTCACCCTGATCGCCACGACGCGACGACTTGCCCAGGCGGACCTCACTGCCTTCGATCATTTTCAGCAGCGCCTGCTGGACACCTTCACCCGAAATGTCGCGTGCGGTGCTGCCACCCCCGTTGCGCCGGGCAAGCTTGTCCACTTCGTCGATATAGACGATGCCCCATTGCGCCTGCTGTACATCACCGTCAGCGGCTTCGAGCAAGCGCGAAATAATGCTGTCCACATCGTCCCCCACGTAACCGGCCTGGGTCAGGGTGGTGGCATCGGCAGTTGCGAACGGCACACCAAGAGTCCGCGCCAGCATTCGCACAAGCAAGGTTTTGCCGGTACCTGATGGACCGGCCATGAGAATGTTGGACTTTTCTGGTTCGACCGGCGAACCCAACTGGCAGGTCACTTCGCTGCCTTGGTTGAGCAGACGCAGATAATGGTTGTACACCGCCACGGACAAGGTCTGTTTGGCTGCCTGCTGACCGATCACCGACTCGTCCAGATGCGCCTTGTAAGCGGCGGGAGTGCGCAGTTGCGGTGCCAGTTTCTGATTTTTGCGGTGCTGTCCCCAACTGCTGATGACTTGATGAGCCAGATTCACGCAGGCGGCACAAATGTGCCCTTCGTTACCGGCGATCAGTGGCACGTCGGGGGATTTTTCCGCATCACAAAACGAACAGCGAGGCGTTGGCGGCTTAACCATGGGTGATGCTCCGCGAAGCGTGCTCAGACTGCAGCAAACGTTCCAGCCATCGCCGCTGATGGATCGAACGCCGGTGGCTGCGCAATTTTTCCAACAACTGCGGCAAGATATCCTCCAGTGGGATGGGCGCCGCCGTATGGATGGCCTGGCAATACAGCAGATGCCAGCCCAGCGGACTTTCCACCGGCCCGCCCAGTTGCCCGGCTTCGAGATCGGCCAGGCAGGCATCCAGAGCCGGGTAAAGATCGCCGGCCTGGACACGACCCAGGCGGCCTTCCTGTAACGAGGTCGGACATTCCGAATGCTTGAGCGCCTGCTCACCAAAGCGCCCCGGCGTATCGTGCAAACGCCGGGCAATCGCCGCGATTCGCTGCCAGGCGGCTTCCCGGGTGTTCTCCGGAAACTGCGGGTTGATCGTAATCAGGATGTGCTGCACCTCCCGAGTCTGCGGGCGCACAAACTTGTCGAGGTGGTGGTAGTAATAGAGGCTGGCTTCGGTGTCGCCAATATCGATCATCGTCTTGCAGACTCGCTCCAGGATCGCGTCGACTTTCAACTCACGGGCCAGCATCAGCCGGACCTGCGCCTCATTGAGGGAGCTGTCTTCAAGGACCTGGAAAAAGGTCTCACGGCTGTCATAACGGTTGACGATGATGAACCAACTCTCATCCACCGTGGATGGCGTGACCACCACCCCCAGTGCCTCAGGACTGCGCAGCACCGCATCCTCGATCAACAGCTGGCGACTGACAATACGCTGCGCTTCTTGCAACTGCTGACGATCAAGGATCGAAGGCGAGCAGCCGAAATGCTCATGAGCGTATCTGAGCAAGTGGTAGTGGCGGGCCATCGTATCGCGTGTGTAATCACTGGCCATCGTACAATTGCTCCCTGGCATCGATGATGGATGAGCTATTGGCCGCCAGGCTTTTCTCCGGGACTTGCAGCGTGCGACCGTTGCTGAACCAGACGTGGTATTCGATGCCCTGCTGCCCGTCTCGCAGAACCTTTTCTATGCTGCCCGTCTCGCCCCTGGCCACCACTACCTCGCCACCAATAGTCAGCGTGCAGAGGGCAACCACGCTGTCGCGGAATTCGAACAGGTTCGGCACCCAAGGCAGGGACGCCAGGATCAGCTCCTCCTCGCGGCAACCGACGATCTTGCCGACGTCCATGAAATGCACGCGATAGATCAGCTGATCCTGCAAGTAGGTGCCGACGTCATACACACAGCCCACGGATCCACGACGCAGGAGCAGCGTGCCGGTGTCCTCGCCAGGGTAGGTGCCGTCGTTGCGCACGTTGCGAATAACCCGCACCGCGTCGCCGTACTCATAGAGAGGCAGGCTCATGGGACTGCCCTCTTCAGCTCAACAGATCGTCGATGGAAACGAAGGCGACCTGCGGCTCGTTCATCTTGAAGACCTTGAAGACCTTTTCGGTCTGCGCATCGGAGGCGACGAAATCGCTGTATGCGCGGTCAAGCAGATGGCTGTAGATCAATCGACGCGCCGGGTCCGAGTACGGCTGCAGGTCACCCGCCTTGATCAGGTAGTCGTGATAGCGCTGCATGATGTGCAGGCGATTGACCTGCACCACGGGCGGGTCGAACGGTACTTCGAAGAACTCAAGGAAGTCCTCGGCCGAAACCAGCTCTGCCATGGCTTGATCAAGACTTTCCTCATCCATCGTCAAGATGGGCTTCAGGTTCATGCTCGTATCTCCGTGCGGACAATTGAAAGGATCAGTTACGAACCGGCATTGCTGCTGCGGCGCAATGCACTGGCGACTAAGGCAATGGCAGCGCCGGGACAGTCCACTTCACAGAACTCGTTGTCCGGCTCACAGGTTTCATAGGTGTCGGCGGCAACACGCCCGCTGCCTGCTTCAACCTTGCGTTCAAGTACATCGATACGCGCCAGCAGGCAGGCGATAGCCTTGCCCACCGGATCGGGAATCAGATGGTGGTCAAGGTCGATGCCATAAGGGCTCAGGTGGGCCTGCGGCAACCTCACCACCTTGCCGGGAATACCCACCACCGTGCAGTTGGCGGGCACGTCCTGGACCACCACCGAGTTGGCGCCGACCCGCACGTGATCGCCCAAGGTAATCGGCCCGAGAATCTTGGCCCCGGCCCCCACCATCACGCCATTGCCCAAGCTCGGGTGGCGCTTGCCCTTGCGCCAACTGGTACCACCGAGGGTCACGCCGTGATAGAGCGTCACGTCATCGCCGATCTCGGCGGTCTCGCCGATGACCACGCAGGCACCATGATCGATAAACAGCCGCGCCCCGATGCGCGCCCCCGGATGGATATCGACATTGCTCAAAAGCCTGGCGAAGAACGCCAGCAACCGTGCCGGATAGCGCCACCCCCGCAACCACAGCCGATGGCTGATACGAAAGAGCATCAGAGCGTGTACGCCGGGATAAGTGGTCAAGACCTCAAGGCGTGAACGTGCGGCCGGATCCCGCTGGAACACGCAACTGAGATCCTCGCGCCATTCACTGAGCAGGCTCATGACAACCCCACGGTCAGTTGCGTGCTGTCGGCACACATTTGTCGATAGAACGTGTAGAGATCCTGTTCCCTGGGGCTGCACTTGTGCTGGGTCGAGAAACGCCGAATGCGCGCCAGCAATGCCGAGGTCTGCCAGTCCAGCAACTTGATGCCGAGCGCCAGATAACTGACCTGAACCATGTGCGCGCCGGAATGCTTGCCCAGCACCATGTCATGACGCCGACCGACCTCATCGGGATTGAGCCCTTCATAGTTGCTGCGATGTTTGAGCAGGCCATCGACATGGATGCCTGCCTCATGGGTGAAAACCCCCTCGCCCACGATACTTTTCTGCCACGACACGGCTCGCCCGGAAGCCTTTGCCACCACCTCCGATATCGACGGCAGCCCCAGCAGATTGATGCCGGTATCAATGCCATGCAGGTGCTTGAGCGCCAGCGCACATTCTTCCAGCGCGGCATTGCCGGCCCGCTCGCCCAGGCCATTGACGGTGGTATTGATATGGCTGGCGCCGCCTTTCACAGCGGCCAGGGTATTGGCCGTCGCCAGGCCGAAGTCATCGTGGGCATGGACTTCCAGCTCCATATCGAGGCGTTTGAACAGGAAGCGAAACTGCTCATACATGGCGAAGGGCTCCATCACCCCGACGGTATCGGCAAAACGCAGCCGTGTGGCGCCAGCCTGCTGCGCGACCTCACCGATGCGCACGATGAACTCCAGATCTGCCCGGGATGCATCCTCACACCCCAGACAGACCTCCAGGCCGGCCATTCGCGCCCGCTCCACCAAACGCCGCACTTCACCCAGTGCCCAGTGACGGTCGCGGCCCAGCTTGTGCTTGAGCATCAGGTCGGAAACCGGTAGCGAGAGATCCACCATGCCCACGCCACTGTCGAGCGCCGCCAGCAAGTCGTTGTCGCACATCCGGCACCAGGCCAACAGGCGCGCCGGCAAGCCCAGCCCGGCGATGGCGCGCATGACCTCGCGTTCCTCCTCGCCCATGCTCGGAATACCAATCTCCAACTCCGGCACACCGAGGTCGGCGAGGCCGCGGGCAATGGCGATTTTTTCATCGGCATTGAATGCCACGCCCGCGCTTTGCTCGCCATCACGCAAGGTGGTGTCGTCAATGATCACTGTGTTCATGCGTTACTCCAGGGATAAAGCGCTGCCAGCAGGTTTCAGGCGTAAACCGGTGCAAAGCCCTGATCGTTTTCTGCGGCCGGACCGTTGCCGCTCCAGTAAGGCGAAAGCTTGCGCAGCTTCGCGACAATCCCTGGCAGTTCACTGATCACGTGGTCGATTTCCGCTTCAGTGGTGTAGCGCGATAGCGAGAAACGCACCGTGCCATGAGCGGCGGTGTAGGGAATGTCCATGGCGCGCATCACATGGGAAGGCTCCAGCGAGCCAGAGGTGCAGGCCGAGCCGCTGGAGGCGGCGATACCAACCTTGTTCAACAGCAACAGGATCGCTTCGCCCTCTATGTACTCGAACGCGATGTTGGAGGTGTTCGGCAGGCGATTGCCGGGGTCGCCCGTGACAAATGCATAGGGCACCGCCGCCAGCAGCGCCGCTTCGAGTTTGTCCCGCAAGCGGCGCACATGGGTATTCTCGTGCGCCATGAACTGCAATGCGCGCTCGGCAGCCACCCCTAGCCCGACGATGGACGCGGCATTCTCGGTCCCGGCGCGACGCCCGCGCTCTTGATGACCACCCCGCAGCAGCGGACGAAAGCGCGTGCCACGGCGCAGATACAACACGCCGATGCCTTTGGGGGCATGCAACTTGTGACCTGACAATGACAGCATGTGAATGGATGAATGCTGCAAATCCAGCGCAATCTTGCCGACGGCCTGCACAGCATCGGTATGAAACATCACGCCGGCTTCATCAGCCATCAGCGCCATTTGTTCGACCGGAAAGAACGTACCGGTCTCATTATTGGCCCACATGACCGAAACAATCACCACGTCATCACTGAGCAGGCTGGCATATTCATCCAGGTTCAGGCGCCCACGCTTGTCGACCCTGAGCTTATGCACCGTAAAGCCTTCGCTGGCCAGGTGATCGCACAACCCCAACACGGCCGGGTGCTCCACCGTCGTGGTAATGATGGTCTTGCGCTCTGGCTGGGCCCTGATGGCCGAGAGAATGGCCGTGGTATCGGACTCGGTCCCGCAAGACGTAAAGATGATCTCCGAATCATGCTCGGCGCCAATCAGCTTCTGGATACTCTGCCGAGCCTTTTTCAACGCCAGCCCGACCTGATTGCCAAAGCTGTGCATGGAGGACGGATTGCCGAACTGTTCGGTGAAATACGGCAGCATCGCCTGGACCACCTCATCATCGACGCGGGTGGTGGCGTTGTTATCCAGATAGACAGCCTTCATCTCACACCTCCATCGCTTTAAGTTGCTCGGTCGAGTTCAAGGGCACGACTTTGATGAACTCGCCAAGCTCCTCCATCAAGCGCTGCTGGATACCGCCAAGGGTCATGCTCGCCAACTGACAGCCCGTACAGGCGCCGCTGAGCTTGACGTAGACATTCTTGCCATCGACGTCCAGCAACTCGACATCACCGTGATCGCGTTGCAGGTTGGGGCGTATCGCCTCAAGTACCGCCTCGATCCGACGGATGCGCTGCAATGTGCCCAATTTGACGGGCGCGGAGGCCATCGACGCGGCGCTCGGCTCAGTAACGGCGACCTCGGCGACTGGCATTTCGAGCACGACGAGTTGTGTCTTCTTGCCCACCCTGGCCCGGGTCGGCGCCGCGACGAAGGCCTCGCCACGGGCGGCTAACTCCTCGACCAGAATCCGCTCGATGCCTTCATGACAGGACGAACAACCACCGCCCGCCTTGGTGTAATTGGTGACGTCTTCGACGCTAGACAAACTGTTGGCGCGGATGGTGTCGCGCACCATCACCTCATCCACGGCAAAGCATTTGCACACCAGCGCCCCTTCTTCATGGTCGGCCTCCGGCGCCTCGCCACGAAAATCAGCGACCGCGGCACGCAGGGCTTCACGACCCATCACCGAGCAATGCATCTTTTCCGGCGGCAAGCCGTCCAGGTAATCGGCGATGTCCTGATTGCTGATCTTCAGGGCTTCGTCGAGGGTCAGGCCTTTGACCATTTCCGTCAGCGCCGAAGACGAGGCAATCGCCGAACCGCAACCGAAGGTCTGGAAACCGGCATCCAGAATAATGTCGGTCTTCACATCGACCTTCAGGGTCAGGCGCAACGCATCGCCGCAACTAAGAGAACCGACATCGCCGGTAGCGTTGGAGCTGTCTACCGCACCCGCATTTCTCGGGTTATAGAAGTGTTCTTTGACTTTCTCTGAGTAATCCCACATGACGGCTGATCTCCCGATGAATCCTGGGTTGCCGACGATGCCGGCAATGACGTGGTTGCCTGCCGTCTAGCAGGCGAAGGATTTGCCGCAGCCACAGCTGCTGTTGGCATTGGGGTTGGTAAAGGTGAACCCGCTGCCGTCCATGCTCTCGACAAAGTCCACGGTCACACCGCCCAACAGCGATGCACTGGCCTCATCGATCAGCAGGGTGATGCCATCGTAATCAACCATCTGGTCATCAGCGTTGCCACTCTGTTCCAGCTTCAGGCTGTACTTGAGGCCCGAACAGCCACCGCTCTCGACCCGGATACGCAGACCTGCGACGGGGTTTGCGGTACTACTCATGAATCGCGTCAACGCTGCCAGCGCGCTGTCTGTCATGGTGATCATTGGCATCTCTCCTCGGCCGCAGCCGTTGCATGTTCCGACCTTGCAAAGGTTCAGGTGCAAAGCAGATGCCAGAGCCTGAAGACAACTGGATAGCGATAAAAATCATAGGGTTATAAACCGCACAAACAACAAGCGAGGTGTAGCGAACAAGACCAAGAGGTGTCCTTGTCGGGTTCGCGACACAGCTTTGCGCCATGCCTGCGACAGCACGGCACAGCCGACTGGCCCGAGCCTTGCAGAAGCCCTGCAACGGTTAACTGCGTAAGGGCAAGCGCATGTTTGGACATATGTTCCGCGCACTGGGCCATGGTGATTACCGGCGCTACTTCATCGGCCAGGGCATTTCCCAGATCGGTAGCTGGATGCAGCAAACCGTTCTGTCGTGGCTTGCCTGGTCGCAAACCGGCACAGCCTGGGCGTTGGCCATGGTGGTTGTTTGTGGTCAGTTGCCGCTGCTGTTCATCGGTCCGCTGGCCGGTGTCTGGGCTGACCGCTATCCACAACGCCCGCTATTGCTGGTTTGCCAGACGCTGGCCTCGGTGCTGGCCGCCAGCCTCGCGTTGTTGAGCCTGTGGCGAACGCCCGGCATTGAAGTGGTGTTGCTGGCTGCGCTGATCCTGGGCGTGCTCAATGCGGTGGAAATTCCACTTCGCCAGGCGTTGATCGGCAGTCTTTGGCAGATCCGGGATTTGCAGGGCAATGCGCTGGCCTTGAACTCGCTGTCATTCAATACCGCGCGCTTGCTGGGGCCGCCCCTGGCCGGCGCATTGTTCGCGCAATTCGGCGCCACGCTGTGTTTTGCCCTCAATACCTTGAGCTACGTACCCGCGCTTTACAGCCTGTGGCGCATGCCACGCTTGCCCGCACCGGCCGCCCATGGGCCGCAGGTCAGCCTCCAGCAAGCCAGACGCTGGATCGGACAAACACCCGCGGCGCGCTGGCTGTTCATCAGTGTCGCGGGCAGCAGCCTGGGGCTGGCACCGTTCATGTCGCTGTTACCGATCTATGCCCAGCATGTATTTGGCATGGGCCCCGCCGGCCTGGGTCAGTTGCTCGGCGCCTCCGGGCTGGGCGCGCTACTGGCAACCCTGCTGTTGGCGTCACGATCCAGCCACTGGCCTACCGAGCATTTCATCGGCAGTGGAGCGCTGGTATTCGGTCTCAGTTGCCTGGGTTTTGCCTGCAATCAACGGATCGAGTTGGCGTGGCCGTTACTGGTGCTGGTCGGTGCGAGCCTGGTGGCTTGCGTCACCGCCAGCGGAATTCTGTTGCAAAGCCTGCTGCCGGATGCCCTGCGAGGCCGAGTCATGGCCCTGTACAGCGCTGCCTATATCGGCTGCATGCCCATCGGCAGTCTGTTGACCGGCGCCGTGGCAACCGGACTTTCAGTACGAAGCACTTTCAACCTGGCCGGCGCCGGCATGCTGATACTGGGCCTGATACTGATCTGCAAACTGCTCCACGTCAGCATCGCCAGGGTTCAATTCAGCTCCGACTCGGTGTCGCTGAAATAGTGATTGCGGCGCAAATTGGCGGCACTGTAACGCGCGACCAGACAGGTTCGGCTATCCAGCCGTGGCGCATTGACCCACAAGCCCTGTTGATGGATCAGCACATCGCCTTTATTCAGGGCCAACAAACGCGGAGGCTGGCCAATCAGGTTTTTTTGCAAGGTACGCATCCCCTCCAACAAGCGCCGCTCCAGTGCCTGCCAGTCTTCGAGACTGGCGCACTCCTCGTGCATCTGGTGCAGCGTCGAGGCCAGTTGTGGTTCGGCGCTCAACAGGCGTTGCAGGCATTGCCGATTATTGGTGTGGCTGCCCGGCAAGACACTGAGGCCGGCCTCCAGTGTTATCGCGCGCAACGCGATCCACGCGCTGATATGGGGTGCGGAGGAGGTGTCGCAGGCATGACAGGTGCGCAGCTGCTGAGTGCCTTCTGGCGAGCCGATACCCACCGGGTAACTGCGTTCGCCTGCCAGCATATTGAGAATGCCCAGCAGCCGATCATGATGCACCAGGGTCATGATGCCGGCGCTGGTCCGACACTCATAGGCCTGGCGGCGGCGCATGACTTCCGGATGAATCCGCGCGCTGACGCTGTGCAGGGGACTGGCGCGCAGCAGATAAGCAGCAACCGCGCCGGCCTGCTGGTCGATCAAGCCTGGCGCCAGGCACTGGCGTTGCACGACAAAACCATCACGCGCAAAAGCGAAGCTGTCCAACAGCGGGGCAAATGTGTGCAGGGACTGAGACATGATCAATGGCGGCCTCTGACAGAAATAATTCTCAATTGAGAATATATATCATTAAATAAAAAGCAAGCGTCTATCGCTACCGACTTGGTTTAATGCTTAACAACACTTCGCTATATATTTTTATATATAGCGAAGTACGCAGAGCAGTATCTGTGCCAACGGCACAGGCGGCGAAGTTGCCCCACCGTAGGCGCCCGTGAGTACTTATTAATGTGGGCTTTCCTACAATAAACGTCACTGTCACGACAACCTGTAAGTTTCACGACACGGCCCGTTGCCCTTTATCTGGCGTCGGGCGCGCGGCTATCCGCTCAAGACCGATTTGGTAGGGTTTTTGCTCTGGTGCAACTAAGCGCACGCAGGTAAAGCAGCGCCATAGTCAAACTCAACTCCCCGCCCTACTCACCAGAACGAGACAATTAATGAAAATCAGCGCACGCAATCAGTTGCAAGGTGTCGTCAGCGTTATCGAACGCGGAGCGATCAACGGCAGTGTGACCCTGGCGTTAAGTGAAGGGCTGGAGATAGTTGCCAATATTACCAATGACAGTATTGAGGCCCTCGGCCTGAAGACCGGCACCGCCGCGCTGGCCTTGATCAAGGCCAGCTTCATTCTGCTGTCACCGGACACCCAGGTTAAAATCAGCGCCCGCAATCGTCTGCAAGGTGTGATCAGCGAGATCATCCAGGGTGCCGTCAACAGCGAAGTAAAACTAGAACTTGCCGGTGGCCGCCTGCTCACGGCGATTATTACCAAGGACAGCGTGAACGAACTGGGCCTGACGGTTGGCCAGCCGTGCGTGGCGCTGATCAAGGCGTCACATATCATCCTGGCCGTGGAGTAACGCCATCGCCTGTACGCAATGTGTCGCCATGGCTGTGTCGCATTACTCACAATGCGATAAACGCCACCACACAAGTCATTGATTAAACAGGACTAATATCAGGCACCCAAGTTGCAACAGAGCCTTGGCAAAGCAGTTTCGCCTTGCCCCTCCAACTGCAACAGAGAGAGTTACAGCATGCCGGTCAAACTCATCAAATCCTTTTCGGACAAAGCCCGTGCCGACCAGGCCCTGGGCGAGAAACTGAAAGCCTGCGAGAAGATTCGTGAAGTGCTCGCGCTTGGCAAAGATAACGGCTTCAACATTGACGAGGCGTCGCTCTATCCGCCGAACGAACCACAATTCAGCGCCGATCAACTGTCTGAGAAAATGGCCAAAGCGTTGCTGCGTGCCTGATGTCACCGCGCGTGGAGCCAGGCTCCACGCGCAGCTTCTGAGGCGATAGCCGGCGGTCAGTCGGCCAGGGGCAGCAGAGCGTATTGCACCGCCCCACTGAACAGGCGAGTGCCACCGCCCTCCAGCACCACCTGCAAGGCTGCATCGGCATCCAGCAGCCGAACGCCCGCCAGATAATTCACCCCCCATTGCCGCCACTCTTGCAGCCAGGGCAAGCTTGGCCCCATCAACACCACTTGGGCGTGACGGCTCAATTCCAGCAAGCGCGGCAAGGTTTTGTTGGCAATACTGCTGGCGCTGATGAACACCCAGTCAGCATCGGGTAGCAGGTATTCGGCGGCGCTGTCCGGCAAATCGCCTTCCTGTTGCTGGCGCTCCAGGCAGTGATAGGGCTGCTCCTGCCAAAGGTGCTCGAGACCGGGATAGTGACCGATGACCACCACCTTACGCCCCTGAAGTTGCGGGCCGAAATGGGCGAACACCTGCAGATGGCCGGGCACATTGCCAGCCAAAGGCTGCGCCCGAGCCGCACAACCGGATGGTGTGTTGATACCGGCATTGAGCACCGCCAGACCGATCGCCGCCTCGGCATCGTTCCACGACAGCAGCCATGAACGCAGGGTCTGGCTCGACTGGCCTTTGAGGGTTCCGGCCCAACTCAAGGTGCGCGGCACTTGCCGGGGGCTGAAGGCGAACCCGAGGTTGTCGCCGACCTGGGCCAACGTCCAGTTCAGCCCCATACACACCCGTTGCACCGGTGCCACATCACCCACGCTGCCCAGAAGCCAATCGTATAAGGGCGATTGATGCAACCTCACCACAGCTCCGCCGGGGTCAGTTTTTCGGTCCATGGTTTGCCTTCCAGTAGATGGTCCTGAACGATGCGCTCGGCATCCTCGGCCTCGACCCAGCTGTACATAATCGAGCCCGGGTAAATCAGCACATTGGCGCCGGCATTGCACGGCCCCAGACAATTGGTGCTGGTCAGGGCAATACGGTTCTGGGCATTGCGCCGGATCAGTGCCTGGGCAAACGCGTCGAATACCTTTTCTCCACCCTTGGCACCGCAACTGCCACGCGGGTGGCCTTCAGAGCGGCGGTGCGTGCAGACGAAAACATGAAACCGGGGTGTGGTCATATGCGTTTCCTAAAGCGTCAGGGCTTGATGCGAATGACACTGTTTCGGGCAAACCCGAGCGCACGACATACAGCCAATACAATCCATTTCGTCCGCCAGGCTCATGACCTGCATTTCATCGTCGTCGTCATAATCGTCGTCTGCCTCGACCACGCTGCTGCGCTGGATCAAGGTGAACACGTTGCGCGGGCAAACCTTGTAGCAACGCCCGCAACCGATGCACTTTTGCGCGTCTATGGCTGTCACGAACCGCGGTACCCACTCCCCGCCACCGCGGGTCAAACCGGTCAGCGTTGCTTGCGCCATGTTTATCGACTCCCCAGTTGATCCAGCCGTTCGCGGGCTTGCGCCCAGTCTTCACAGGCCTGTTGCGTGCTCAGTGCCAGTTGCGACAACTGGCTGTAGTCACTCAGCAGCCGATCCTCGACCAGGTCGTGAATCTGCGCCGCCCACTCCGTGGCGATGCGTTTTTTCTGGCTGACTTCCTTTTGCAAGGCCTTGAGTTGTTCATCGTTCATCGTCTTGGCACTCTCGCTATCTAGATCTCAGCCACTGCATGATGTTCACCAATCAACAGCGTCGCCTTGCCGAGGACTTTCTCCGACTCTTCGATCAACGCATCGAGCGACTCAAAACCGAAGCGATGGACGTCCCGCAGGGTCTTATCCAATGCCACCAGCTTGCCCACTACGATCAGTGCCCTGCCGAAACCTTCATGGCTGATATTGATAAACGGCACGGCCAGAAGGCCGGTTTCCCGTTCAATCATCTGGGCTATGGCGTTGTAATAAGCCTTGACCCGCGCCAACGTGGTTTCGTCGGGGTCGCCGACGATGGGGATCGTGCGGCGCCGTTCCCGGGTCTGCACCAACGGGTCAAGGACCCGGGCATCGCTCCACGTGTCGTAAGTGCCGTAGCTGTCCATGGAGCGCAATTGCACCACCATCTGGCGAATGATGGGTTGGCCCAAGGCGGGATCATTCTCCAGGACCAATTGCTGTTCGTTTGCGTCATACATGCGGGTGTCCTCGTGGCGAATGTTCTGGGCTACTCATCCCAGGCCTGATCGGCCATGGCATCGAAGCGCTGACCGTTTATCCCTTCAATACGCTGGACCGCACGCGCCAGCCATGCTGACGGGCCTTCGCGCAATTCGTTTTGAAGGATCTCGATCAGCGCCTGAATATCAGTGATCTGGGAAACCTTGACCGGCTGCACGCCGACACTGAGCAACTGGCGCACTGCCGAGGCACCACACGCCTTGCAATAGACGGCAATGCAGCCTTCAAGCAGGTTCAACTTACTGACCAGCTTGTCCTCATCGCCGTCCTGCTCCTGATCGGCGAACTCGGCTACCGACAATACTTTCGCCCGCGCCTGATCGACGCCATAGATCACGAAAGCGCGGGACGAGCCAAAATGCTGATCGACGTGCAACCGGTCCGTCGACGCAAACGCCACCTTGAGCAGCAGGCCACCGTCGTCGCCATCGAGCACCTGCAATTGCCGGGTTGGTCCTTTCATCTCTCAGTGCTCCGTTGCTGGCGATTCACAGGCAGATTTCTGCGTGTAAATGGAGTGATAGACGGCGACCCCCGAATGATGCTCGAGCAACAGGTTGGCGATATCGAACAGCGCCTGAGTGGCGCCGCGATAACCCGACCAACAGCGTTGGAACCCACCCAGCAAGTCATATTGCGGAAAGCCCATGCGCAGCAGGGGTATACCCAGGCGTCGCGCGCTTTCATGGACATGGCTGTTGCCCAGCAGCAATTGGGCCTGGCCTTGCCGCGCGCTGGCTTCCAGGTCTTCAAGATCGCCGACCTGAATCCGCTGCAGCGGAGACGCCGCCAGGCTCGACGCGCGAGCAGGCACGACGGCACTTACGGTACGCGCGCCCATGCCGCTCAGCAGGCGGTCAAAACCCAGTAACAGATCGGCGTCGGCAGCGATCGCCACACGGGTGTCGCCCAGCATGAAATGCGTATCGAGCATGCAGTCCTGCAACTGCCGCCGTTGCCGCTGCCAGCGCTGCGATACCGGGTTGGCGCTGATCTCGGCCAGTGCCATCAGCCAGGCATCCACCGCCTCAAGGCCGAGTAACAGGCCAAAGCGTCGGTCGGGCACACCGGTCAAGCCCTGCAACACGTCGGCCGCATCGTTGAGACTCTCGCCGACAACCAGCGTAGCGATACTTTGCGGCGCGCTCGCCAGCTCGGTGAGGGCCAGGCCGCCGGTCGTCAGCGGATTGAATGAGGCCGCATCCAGGTGCCCATCAAGGGAGCCGGACAGATCGGGGATCAATAACGCCTGCAAACCGAAGCTCTCGATACTGTC
Source organism: Pseudomonas sp. Pseusp88 (assembly GCF_047303955.1). Classification (NCBI taxonomy): domain Bacteria; kingdom Pseudomonadati; phylum Pseudomonadota; class Gammaproteobacteria; order Pseudomonadales; family Pseudomonadaceae; genus Pseudomonas; species Pseudomonas sp. Pseusp88. The sequence goes on from NZ_JBGLYM010000024.1 coordinate 27,281, forward strand.
GCTGATGAACTCAAGATCGCCGGGGGTCAGGTTGGCCGAGCACAGGACATTGACCTGGCGCGCACGCTGACCCACCCGGCGATGATCATGGGGAATCAGGGTTTCAATGATCGCCTTGACCGCCAGGGCAAAACCGCTTTCAAAGGAGCCTGAGAAATCCGGGGTGTTGACCGCCACCACAGCCACGTCGTTGAACTCGTCAAAGGCCTCGCGAAACTCATGCACCGCCCGGGTCAAGTCGCAGCCCTGGGTCTCGGCCAGCCCGGTACTGACCAATCCGATGATCTGTGGATGCTGCTTTTCACAGATAACCTGCAACGCCTGGACGATATTCTCGTCGGCGCCCATCACCGAAGACGCCTGATCCATCGCCGTGGTCTGCAGCGGCACCGGCTCACGAAAATGCCGGACGAAAAACACCTTGGCAAATGCGGTACAACCTGCCGCGCCGTGCATCAGCGGCATACTGCCCTGCATGCCCAGGAAAGCCAGGGCGGCGCCCATGGTCTGGCTGGCCTTGAGCGGGCTGACAGCCAACGCCTTGTTGCGATTGATGATCTCGGCCATGGTGATGTCCTCAGGCGCTGACAGCATTCAGCGAAGTGGCCGTGGCACAGTTTTCGGCCCACGGCGCCGGATTGCGTACAGCAGCCCAGACCGGGCTTTCCAGGGTCAGACAGAGCTGACGCACCAGTTCGAGCATGCCGTCATAACCGGCGTAGCCGAACTCGCGCTCCTGATTGATATCCAGGAACGGGATCCGCGCTTTCAGGGCTGTGTACATGTTGCGGCCACCGGCAATCAGGATGTCGGCGCGGTACTCATCGACCGTGCGCAATAACGCGCGAGGGTTGCCCTCATCGAGCATCTTCACCTCATCGCCCATCAACTCGCGAATACGCGCCTTATCTTCTTCGGTGGACTTCTTGGTGCCGGTGGCCACGACTTTCATACCCAGATCCTGCAAGGCGGAAATCACCGACCAGGACTTCACGCCACCGGTATAGAGCAAGACACGCTTATCAAGCAGGCGGGGACGCCAAGGTTCCAGGGCCAGGCGTATTTTCGCTTCCTCGCGCTGGATCAACGTTTCGGTACGCGCGCTGAGGTCGTCGTCGCCGATCAATCGGGCGAAGTCGCGCAACGCTTGTGAGGTGTCGGTAATGCCGTAGAAGCTGCCTTCGAACCAGGGTGTGCCAAAGCGCTCCTCAAGCTTGCGCGCGACGTTGAGCATGGCCTTGGAGCAGACCATCATGTTCACTTCGGCCGCGTGCATGCTTTGTACTTCGCGAAAGCGCGCATCACCGGACAGCGTACACAGCACCCGTATGCCCAACTCGTCGAGCAACGGCAGCACGTGCCAGAACTCACCGGCAATGTTGTACTCGCCGATCAGATTCACATCATGAACACGAATGCCATCACGCTGGCTTGCGGCCGGTAGCGGGTCCGGTTCCCGAGTACCAATCACGTGCTTGACCATGGCCTCTCCGGCGATGCGGTTACCGAGGTTTTTGGTACCGTAGAAACCGGCCGCATCCACTGGCACCACCGGAGTGGCGAATTGTTTGCTGGCCGCCTTGCAGACGGCGTCCACGTCATCGCCGATCAACGCCGGAACGCAGGTGTTGTAGACGAACACCGCTGCCGGGGAGTGGGTCTTCACGGCCTGGCCAATGGCGTGAAACAGACGCTTTTCGCCACGCCCCATGATCACGTCCTGCTCACTGAGGTCGGTGGTCATACCGATGCGATACAACTGCGGCCCGCTGGAGCGAGTGCCGCGGTTATCCCAGGAGCTCCCGGCGCAGGCGATAGGCCCATGGACGATGTGCGCCACATCGGCAATCGGCAGCAGCGCGATCTGCGCACCGTCGAAGGCGCAACCGCCATCGGTAGCACCCGGCGTGGATTTGGCACAGCCGGACTTCTCCTTCTTGTCGTGGGCGCAGGCAGGCTCATTGAGCAGTGCAGAAATCTCTTTGGCTTTCATCGCATATCCTCAGGTTCGTCACATCCCACGCACCAGGCCAGATGCTCACCGGTAGCTCACCGGTAGTTCATAGCAATGCCCATACCAATCAATAACCAGCTGTTTTTAAAGAAGTTATCGAGATCATTCTTTGTCAGGAAGCAGACTGTTTGTCAGGTATGCAACAGCCCATGGAGTGCCCTGCCACATTCAGGCCAGGCGTTCGGCAATCGCCGCCTGCACTTCCGGATCGTCCTCAACGAGGTCGCGCAAAGCGCTCAAGGGCGCGTTCTGTACAGCGGCCAAGCGCACGGTCCAATCGCCATCGTGCAGCAGATCCAACAGGTCCTCGCTGGCCAGGCGCGAAGCAACCAGGCGACGCACCTCGGGTTCGGGATCGTTGCTCATCAGACTCAGGCTTTCCACGGGCAGGCGGCGGGCAACGAACTTGCGCACCTGGCGGTCTTCATCGCGGATGAAACGAAACAACCGCCCCGGCGCAATACGCTGCACAACGTAGGCACGCACCAGGTAATCGATATCGGCCGCCATGCGTTCGAGCTGGTTCAACGGCAAGCGATCGGCGACGGTGATGCGCACCTCCCGGTCAGGGTCATGGATCAGCTCACCCAACTGTTCGCGCGGCAGTCGATACGCCACGGCGCGGCGCACCGCTTCATCCGGGTCGCGGATCAAAGGCGCCAGGCATTCCAGAGGCGCATAACGCACGGCAATCGCCCTGCGTTCCCAGAAGGGATCGGCCAGATAATCGATGGCGTATTGCGGGCTGTTGCGCAGGAAGCGATCAATCTGCCGCCCGCTGTGCGCGGCGACACAGGTATCCCCCGGCAGACACTGGCGCTCAATCAGCAAAGTGTCGCGAAAGCGACAGGTGCGACAGTCTCCGCTGAGCGTCAAGGACAGGTTGTCATCGTCGGCCATGGCGCCGCTCACACCTCGGCCACATAGGCCAGGACGATCCCGGAGGCGGCATTCAAATCGTTGGTCAGCACCGAGCAATGACTAGTGGAGTTGACCAGATACACCGCAAAGGCCTCACGCTCGACCACTGCACGGGCGTTGGCCGCAATATCGTCATCACTACAGCAGGTAAAGTGAACACCAGGGTGCTGGCTACGCAAATAGGCGATCAATGCCTCATCCAGGCCCTTTTCCTCGGTAGCATCAATAACACTGTCCAACAGCTGTTGTTCGATCATGACGCTCTCCTGATCGTATCGAAGGGATGTTCAATGCGCGCCGCTGAAGCGCACCCGCTGATCCGCACTTACACCCATGATCTTGGCCAGCCAGGGCGGAGCGCCCAGGGCCAGGGCTCTTTGCAACTTTTCAATGACTTCACGGGTGGCGACCGGCGCGGCAACTTTGATGGGGTGGATCCCGGCACGAATCACCCTGGCGCTTGCCGGCCCACCGATGCTAAGGGTGTAGAGCAAGTGGCAGTCCTCCAGCAATTGGCTACGCAGGGCATAGCGCTGCGGCTCCTCGCCGCCGAGACCGGCGGTTCGCACATCGATCAGCCGGCTGCCACGCGATGACACTTGATAAATAAGAAAGCGCCGGCAACCGGCAAACCCTGCATCCAGGCATTCACCCTGATCCGAAGCGCAGGCAATCCGCACTGAGTCAGGCAAGTCGCCCTCTCGATAAGCCTGGGCAACCGGCAGCGCCGGTTCGAGCAGGGGTACACCACGGCCACGCAACAGACTGATCGCCCGTTGCAGCTGACGTTCGCTGAACAGTGGCGTGTCGAGGCCCTCGCTCAAGCCAATCCGTAACCGCGAAGCCCGTACCCGGCCAAGTCGCGCCTCGGTCAATGGTCCGCCCGTGATCGCCAACAGCGTCAGCACCATACGCGCGGTATCGACTCCATCAAGCTCACGCGTCGCAAGGGCGATGCGCAACGCGAGGTGATCCGGTAATCGCGAGCGCTGCGCTGACATAGTCAATACTCGCCAGCGCGGGTCGCACGTAACGTAATGGGCAGGTGCGGCGGTGACGACATAAGCTCCAGGTAGAACGCAGTGTCGTCGGCCAGGGTAATCTTTCCCCCCCAGCAATCCGGGCGGTCGTGTTCAAGGCTGATCACGGGTATCTCCAGATCCCTCTTGGCGATATACAGGGTCAGTTGACCCTGCGGGGTACGGCGGATCATGACACTGGGCATGGCGTGCTCCATAAAACCCGGACGCAGAAAAAGATGACCGGGGCGCATTGCCCCGGCCGGTGGTCACTCAGCGAATCAGGTCGTAGTTGAAATCCGTGACTTGCATGATCCGGGTTTCTTCGTCCAGGCGTTCCAGCACCGCGTTGACCAGAGTGGTCAGCATTTGCATGGCGCCTTCGTAACCCAGGGTGGTCTGGCGATGCAGATGATGACGATCGAAGATCGGGAAGCCGATACGAATCAGCGGCACCTCGAACTCCTTGCCTTTATGCAACGTGTCGCGCTGGATGAACTTGCCGTAGCTGTTGCCGATCATGAAATCCGGCTTGTCGGTGAACACCAGCGAACGCATGTGCCACAGGTCCTTGCCAGCGTACACTGTGCTGCCCTTGCCGTAGGGCGAGGAAGCCAGCAGCGCGTCCATGGATTTCTTCCAGCGCTTGTTGCTGTTGTTGCACAGGATATGAATCGGCTCGGCGCCCAGCTCCAGCAGGAACTTGACCATGCCCAGCAGGTAATCCGGATCCCCCCAGAGTGCGAAACGCTTGCCATGCAACCAGGCATGGGAGTCGGTCATCATGTCCACCAGCCGACCGCGTTCGGTCGCCAGGCTTTCCGGGATCGGCTGACCGGTGATCTCACTGACGCTCATCAGGAACTCGTCGGTCCAGTCCAGGCCCATTGGAATGTTCAGCTTGGGCACCGAATGCTTCCAGGTACCTTCCAGGAACTTGCGGGTTTTTTCCAGCTGCAATGGTTGCAGCAACAGCGTGTCGTAGGCGTTGGGCGCATCCTTGATTTGCGCCTGGGTTGTGCCGCCCGAATACATGCGGAAGGTGCCATCAGCCGGCGTATCGAGCACCTCGGACGGGTCCGAGAGCATGGTGCACTCAACATCCATTTCCTTGAGCATGCGCTTGATGACGCGGAAATTGCCCAGGTAGGTTTCAAACCCCGGCACGATATTGAGCTTGTGGTTGCTGCCGACGACTTTGTCATCCATGTGGTTGAGGGTGAAGTAACGCATGATCCCCTCGAACATGTTGTCCCAGCCCGTCACGTGGCTGCCGACAAAACTCGGCGTGTGGGCGAACGGCACCGGGTAATCGTCGGGGATAAAACCACCCTGGCGGGAGTTGCCAATGAAGGCGTTGAGGTCGTCGCCGATGACTTCAGCCATGCAGGTGGTAGACACCGCGATCATGTCCGGCTTGTAGGTTTCGCGGCAGTTTTGCAGGCCATCCTTCATGTTCTGCTGACCGCCGAACACGGCGGCATCTTCGGTCATGGAGTCGGAAACGCAGGACACCGGTTCCTTGAAGTGACGGTTGAAATACGAGCGGAAATAGGCCACGCAGCCCTGAGAACCATGCACATATGGCATGGTCTTTTCGAAGCCCAGCGCACAGAGGACCGCGCCCAGAGGCTGACAGGCCTTGGCCGGGTTGATCGTCAGGGCTTCACGCTTGAAGTTCAGCTCCTGATATTCAAGGCTGGTGCTCCAGGTGAAGACCTCGTCGATTCTGGCCTGGGGGTGACCCTCTTCGAAATCCCCACGCTTGCGGGCAAGCATGTCCTGATAATCATCTTCTTGAAACAGCGGGTAGCTGGGTTTGATGTTGTCGACTTGCTGGCTCATGACGCTCTCCTTCGCCTCACTCATCTGTGACGGCGATCACGGATATCGGCTGCGGGTTGACCCGCAGCGGATGAATACTGAAACGGGCAATCAGGCGCTGGCGGCGATCTTCTCGGCGGCCTTGAGGGACGTCTGCCAAGGCGCGTGGATTTTCTTCCAGCACGGATTGTTCAGGGTCATGTCCATATCCCTGGCGAAAATGGCAAAGCCATCAAAGCCGTGATACGGGCCTGAGTAATCCCAGGAGTGCATCTGCCGGAATGGAACGCCCATTTTCTGGAAGATGTACTTTTCCTTGATGCCAGCCCCGATCAGGTCAGGCTTGACGCGTTTGACGAACTCTTCGAATTCGTAGCCGGTCACGTCGTCGTAGATCAGGGTCGCGTTGCCCATTTCCTTGAGCGTCTTGTCATAGTCATCGCTGTGACCGAACTCGTAGCCAGTGCCGACCACTTCCATACCCAGGTCTTCATAGGCGCCGATCACATGGCGCGGCCGCAGGCCGCCGACATACAGCATGACCCGCTTGCCTTCCAGGCGCGGACGGAAACGGTCGATGACCGCCTGCCACTGAGGTTGGTACTTGGCAATGACTTCTTCGCACTTGGCCTTGATGCTGTCGTCGAAAAACGCCGCGATTGCGCGCAGTGACTCAGAGGTTTTGGTCGGCCCGAAGAAGTTGTATTCCAGCCATGGAATCCCGTATTTCTCTTCCATATGCCGGGAGATGTAGCTCATGGAGCGGTAGCAGTGCAGCAGGTTGAGCTTGACCTTGGGAGTCAGCTCCATCTCCGCGAGCGTGCCATCGCCGGACCATTGGGCCACGACACGCAAGCCCATTTCTTCGAGCAGGATCCGTGACGACCAGGCATCCCCGCCGATGTTGTAGTCACCCAGCACACACACGTCATAAGGCGTGCCCTGGAAGCTGTCGTCGTTGTCGCGCTTGTCCAGCACCCAGTCGCGGATCGAGTCGTTGGCCACGTGGTGGCCCAGCGATTGCGACACCCCCCGGAAGCCTTCGCAGCGCACGGGTACGACAGTGGTTTGGTATTCAGCGGCCTTTTTCTTGGATACCGCTTCGATGTCGTCGCCGATCAGGCCGATGGGGCATTCGGACTGCACGGAAATACCCTGATTGAGCGGAAACAGCGTTTGCACTTCGTCAATCAGCGTACCGAGCTTTTTGTCGCCGCCGAACACAATGTCCTTCTCCTGGAAGTCCGAGGTGAAGTTCATGGTGACAAAGGCATTCACCCCGGTCGTGCCGATGTAATAGTTGCGCCGCCCGGCGCGCGAATACTGGCCGCAACCTACCGGGCCGTGGGAAATATGAACCATGTCCTTGACTGGCCCCCAAACCACGCCCTTGGAACCGGCGTAGGCGCAGCCACGGATACTCATCAACCCCGGCAGCGACTTCTTGTTCGACGTCAGGCATTTCTTCGACTGCTCGATCGTCGGGTCATTGGGCGCCAAGTGCTTGGCGCGGTCCTTGCGGGCCTTTTCGGGGTAAACCTCCAGGACTTCCTGGATGAGCGACTCAACCTCTTCGCGTGACATACCAGACATGGTATGGCCTCCTCTTGCCTTACGTTCATATGCGGGTAACGGACGATCCGCACAGCCTCATTGCCATGCGAACCTCCGACAGGGCCAATCTGCCCTGTCCCGTCCGATGAACCCCCATGGTCTGCCGACGATCGTCGGCGCACCGCGCGGGGATTCTTAAGTAGTGCGATCAGGCAACGACTTCGTCGGCAGCGGTTTTGCCGATGATGCTGGCGTCCTCTTCATCCATGATCCCGAACTCCATCAACAGGGCTTCGAGCTCGTCCATGGTGATAGGGGTAGGAATGACCATCTTCTTGTTGTCGACGATCTTGTTGGCCAACGCACGATACTCATCAGCCTGTTTGGCGTTCGGGTCATATTCGATGACCGTCATGCGGCGGATTTCAGCGCGCTGGACCACGTTGTCGCGGGGCACGAAGTGAATCATCTGGGTGCCCAGCTTTTCCGCCAACGCAATGATGAGCTCGTCTTCACGGTCAGTTTCACGGCTGTTGCAAATCAGGCCCGCGAGGCGAACGCTGCCAGAGTTGGCATACTTCACGATGCCTTTGGAGATGTTGTTGGCGGCATACATCGCCATCATCTCGCCAGAGCAGACGATGTAGATTTCCTGCGCCTTGTTCTCGCGGATCGGCATGGCGAACCCGCCGCACACCACGTCACCCAGTACGTCGTAGAACACGAAGTCCAGGTTTTCGTCGTAGGCGCCTTCCTCTTCAAGAAAGTTGATAGCGGTGATGACACCGCGACCGGCACAGCCAACACCTGGCTCCGGACCGCCAGACTCGACACACTTGATGCCCATGTAACCGGCCTTGAGCACATCTTCAAGTTCCAGGTCTTCCACGGTGCCTGCTTCGGCCGCCATCTCCATGATGGTGTTCTGGGCCTTGGAATGGAGAATCAATCGAGTGGAGTCGGCTTTTGGGTCACAGCCGACAATCATCACTTTCTTGCCGCTTTCGGCCAGGGCAGCCACGAGATTCTGGGTTGTCGTAGACTTCCCGATCCCGCCCTTGCCGTAAATAGCACATTGACGCATTGCCATAATTAAATCCTCAGGTTTCGTTTCCACATGACTGTGGGCTGTAGGCACGAACAAGCCTGCGCGGAATGGACAGCTGCAGTGTTTGTGCCAGCCACTAAAACAAAACACAAGCCTTTGTTTTTAAACAAGTTATTAATAACTATCGAATAACAATAACAGTGGCATACATAACAAACCTGCAAAACTGTAGGTCGCAATGGCAACAATCCAACAAAGGACTAACATCGTCTGTTGCGGCGACTTTAGAATCCAGGAAAGTGTGGCATTCACGACAATTTGTCTTGAATACAACAGCACTGTTCATCGCTATTAACTCAGTATTATTTGCGATATCAAACAGTTGTCTGCAGCGCGAGGGCTGGTGCGTATATTGCGAGGTTGCTGCCTGAGTGTAAGTTCACTGACAGCAGGTAATGGTTATGAACGATGGCGTAATAAAGGAAATCCTTGCAGACCTGATCAAGGGTGATCTGGTGCCCTATCTGGGGCCTGGGGTATTGCATGACGTAACGGACCGAGTCTCGGGCCAACCGATCCCCGCCGACAGTGACAGCCTGATCCTGGCCATGACCGGCGGCCAGCCCATGGCGCCACGCTTGATGTATGAATTCCCCCGGGCGGCCATGCACCTTGAAAATAAAAAAGGCCGCAGCTTCATCGAACGCTTCCTGACCCAGACCTACGGCGGCGACAATTGGACGGTCTCGCCCGTGCATCGCTGGCTGGCCAGCTTGAAGCTGGGTTATGTGATCGACAACAATCGCGATACCCAGCTGCAACACGCCTATGCCGGTCAGCCACATACCCTGATCGTCGGCGCGGCGCGCCTGGCGGCCAGTCCCTATCGCTTCGATCTGTATCAGTACGACGGCCAGCACTATCGCCCTGTCGACCTGCGTGACGTCGACACGGATCTGCCCGTACTGTTCAAGCCGCTGGGCACGCCCCTGCCCAGCCCCAACTACGTTGCCAGTGACGCCGATTTCGTCGACTACATCACCGAACTGATGGGTGGCTTCGCCATTCCCGCCTGGATCAAATTGCAACGGCGCAACAAGCGCTACCTGTTTCTTGGCATGCGCTTCAATCGCGACACCGAGCGCATGGTCATGAGCGACATGATCCAGGATGCGGCCCCTGACGCTGGCTGGGTATTGATCGCCGACCCCAGCGCGAAAGAACGCAAGTTCTGCGAGCGCAAGCAATTGCAACTGATCGAAACCGACTGGCGCGAGCTGTTCGCCCTGGCCACGAACCCGGCCATCCTGCCAGCGTAATTGCCCCGTATCTTCCAAGAGAGAACAACCATGCTGCTCAAAGACTATGAAGCCAAATCCCTGCTGTGCAATCTCAGCGTCCTGGGCGCGACGTCGACACCCCATACCTTCGCCTATCGCGGAGACCTGGTGCTTGAAGAAGGCGATATCGCAGACAGCGCCGGCCGCCGCCATCCACCCAAAACCGTGGTCAAACAAGCCATCCTCTTGACCCGTGCCAGGCAACTGCAGATGGTCGCCGGAGCCCTGATTGAACTCAGTGACCTGCCGATATTCATCGAACATTACCAAAGCGATCTGGCTGCCGATGCACAGGTGCTGTTCTACGTGGAAAACCTCGGCAAGGCACTGAAGGTCAACCTGGGCAAGGTGGACATTATGCTGCTGCCCCACGATGGCGGCGCGGTGTGGAATACCCTGATGGATGACCTGAAACTGGACAAGGATGACTTCAAGGGGCACAGCACCGAGGACAAGGTAACTGTCATGTACGAGGCGTTGAAGCGTTTCGCACCACGCCTGGATGCCTTGAGTTACGAAGACGCCCTGCATCACGTGGTCGCCCATCAACGCGAAGCCCGCGGACCGATCTGACCGGTTCCACGGGCTCGGGCCGGGAAGCTATCGCCTAGTGTCCTGTCTCAAAAATACGTTCTCCTTTTGACGAGTAGCTGTTGTTACCAGGCAAGGCGCCGCGACGAGTCATAGCAGGGCTATGGCGAGGAGTGGCAACGCGGTCGGGCAGCCACAGGTGCCGTCAAAATGGAACAGCTTATTTCGCAGACAGGACACTAGATAGCTTCCTCTGAGCGCTCGAAGCGCACCCGCTGTTCGGCACTGGCACCGAGCAGCTTGGCCAGCCAGGGTGGCGGCGACTGACGCATGACCTGCTGTAACTGAGCAAGAATATCCGCCGCCGCAGCCCCTTGGTTTTTCTTGATCGGATACAGCCCGAACTTGATCACCTTGGCCGCCGCCGGCCCGCCGATGGACACCACGTAAAGCACCTGGCAATCCTTGATCAACTCGGTACGCCAACTGTTGCGATCCTCGGCGAACTCAGCGTCAAGGGTGGACCGTACATCCACCAGCTGGCAGCTGTCGGCATTGACCTGATAGACCAGAAAACGCAGGCATGAACCAAAATGGCCGTCCAGTTGCTCACCGTTGTTGGAGGCAATAGCCACGCGAATCGAGTGCGCCGGCATCACCTCCAGTGGCACTGCGACCGGCAAATGCTCACTGTCGCCCTCGCCCCACAGGATGCGCACGGCGTCCTTGATCCCCGGTAACTGGATACCGAGTTCGTCGCCCTCCTCCTCGCCGTCGACGTTGGCCAGCCCGGTCTTGATGTCCGTCACGGTGACACTCTGCAAGCTGGTTTCGGTCAGCTCGCCGGGCACTTTTTCGTGCAACACCTCAAGCAGGCGGCCAACACTGACGCCGGGCATGGCACGCGCTGCCAGGGCAATGCGCAAGGCAGTTTCACGGTTCATGTTCATGGTTGCATTCATTTCAGGCCTCCTCAGGCTGGGTGTAGGCAGTCGCACGGCCGATGGGCTCGCCGTCATTCTTCGTCGTCATCATCCTCATCGTCATCGAGCACCCGGGTGATGCGCTGGTAAATCTCCACGCGATCCCCCTCCCGGAGCGTCGTATCAAGCTTTACGAACTTGCCGAAGATCCCGACTTTCTGCACTTGCAGGTTGATCTCCGGGCAGCAGCGCAGCACACCGGACTGTTCAATGACCTGCGCCACCGTGGCCCCATCGCTGACCCGGCAGGTCAGCAGCAACGGTGGTGAAGGTGCGGCATAGACCACATCGACGTTCATGGCATTCCCTCCTCGGATAGCTCATTGCAGAACGATCAATTCACCGTGGGTAGTGATCCGTCGCACGGCACGTTTTTGATCGAAGACACGCTTGGCCGCCAGCAAAAAGCCGAGCACGATAAAGGCTCCCGGCGGCAGCACCACCAGCAAGATGCCTTTGTAGTCAGGGATGATGGTCATCTCCAGCCAATGGAAATGCGGCCCCAGCAGCAGGGATGCCTGGGAAAACAGGGTGCCACTGCCAATGATTTCGCGAATGCCGCCAATCAGCATCAAAAACCAGGTAAAGCCCAGGCCAATGCCCGCGCCGTCGAGAAACGACGGGAAGACCGAATGCTTGAGGGAGAACGACTCTGCCCGGCCGAGAATCGCGCAATTGGTGACGATCAACGCGATGAACAGTCCGAGGACTTTGTAGAGCTCATGCATCCAGGCGTTCATGGCCATGTCGATGATCGTCACCACGCCAGCAATGATGCCGATCATCAGCGGGTTGCGAACCTCGGGGGAAATGGTATGGCGCAACAAGGAGATGATCACGTTGGTACAGATCAGTACCGCCGTGGTCGCCAGCCCCATGCCCAGGCCGTTGGTGGCCGTAGACGTGACCGCCAGCGTCGGGCACAGGGCAAGAATCTGCACCAGGGTGACGTTGTATTCCCAAAGCGCCCCGGTAAAGAAACGCCAGACGGATGTGTGTTCATTGACAGGACTGGCGCTGCCGACACCGGCATCAGGTGAGCAATGACTCATGGCTTGGACTCCTGGGTTGGCTGGTCGCTCGCGTGCCTGAGGCGATCCACATGACGCTGCTGAAACTCCAGCGCCTGCAGAATCCCCTTGACCACGGCGCGCGGGGTAATGGTTGCACCGCTGAACTGATCGAATTGGCCGCCGTCCTTCTTCACCGCCCAGGCCTTGAGCGGGGTGTTACTCAACGACAGGCCGTCGAACCGGGTTATCCAGTTGCTTTTGGCAATGTCGATCTTGTCGGCCAGGCCCGGGGTTTCCTTGTGAGTCAGAACGCGCACACCGAGGATCGTACCGTCGCTGGCAATGGCGATGAGCTGCACAATGGGCCCGCCGTAACCCACGGTTTTGACACTCAGGGCAACCGCGCTCAACTCCCCCTTGAGCCGGGCCGGAAACACTTCCACGTCGCCCAGTGATTCGTCACTGACATGAAAGGCATCGGCCAGGGGATTGTTGTCATAGAGCGCGGCAGGCAGCACCTGACGCAGCACGGCCAAGCGGTCTTCCTGCTGTTCGCTGACGATGGAATCGTGCGTCGACACATCGGTGAGCAACAGCGCCAAAGCGACCAGCGCGCAGACCACGGCCAGGGAAATGCCCTGATAAACCAGCTGCGTACGCCAGCGCTCAAACAGCGTGGGTCGCGCGGGTGCCGGGGTCGTCGGGGGGATCTGTTGGCCGTTCATACCTTGTCCACCTCTTTGACCTGCCGCGTCCAGTTGGCGACCTTCAAGGGTTTGCCCCGGACATTGCGGCCGTAGGCCCGCGGGCGACAGTAACGATCAATCAGCGGCGTCAGCGCGTTCATGAACAACACCGCAAAAGCCACCGCTTCCGGGAAGCTGCCCCAGGTGCGGATCACATAGATCAGCGCACCGCTACCGAAGCCGAAGATCAACCGTCCGGTTCGTCCTACCGGCGAGGTCACCGGGTCGGTGGCGATGAACAATGCGCCCAGCATCAGCCCGCCCGAGGTCAGGTGATACAAGGCACCGGGATAGCGCAGCGGATCGATCTGTTGGGCCAGACCGGCAAACAGCGCAACAATGAATAACATCGCCAGGGGAATTTCCCAGTGGATGATGCGCAAGGCGATCAACCAGATACCGCCGAGAATCAGCAGCAACTCCGAGGTTTCGCCGAGGCTGCCGCCGCTGTGCCCGAGAAAGGCCGGCAGCACCGAGAAATCGCGGTCGAGAATTTCACTGGCGCTATGGTGCAAGGTCAGCTGCGTCTTGAGGTTACCCAGGGCCGTGGCGCCGGAAACCCCATCGGCTTGCTGCACACCGCTAAAGGTAATCCGCAGGCCTTCGAGAAAGTCCGGGCTGCCCGCACTGAACAGCGGATGCGGCAAGGCCCAATGAGTCATCTGCAGCGGAAAGGAAATCAGCAATGCCACTCTGGCCAGCATCGCCGGGTTAAACAGGTTCTGACCGATCCCGCCATAAACCTGTTTGCCCAAGCCAATGGCAAACAGGCTGCCACCGGCACCGATCCACCAGGGCGCCCACGGCGGCAGGCACAGCGCCAATAGCCAACCGGTGAGCAACGCCGAACCATCCAGCAGGCGCGTCATGGGCTGTTTAAGCAGGTGCAGGCAGGCCGCTTCAACCACCACTGCGCTCAGGCAAGTCACCAGAAACAGATTGATCGCCGGCCAGCCAAACAGATAGCAACCAAACAGCGTGGCGGGCAGTAACGCCAGACAGACGTGAAGCATAATGCGGTTGATCGAAGAACGATCATGGGCGAACGGCCCGGCGGCAGGACGGCTCATGGCTGAACCTCCTCATTGTTCTGGACAGGTGTGTTGCGCGAAGCCTTGGCTGCTTTCGCCACCTTGCGCGCGGCTTCTTCGCCGGCAACGCGCAGGGCACGCGCTTCGGTCGCTTGCCTGACGTAGTCGCTTTTACGGGCCGCCTGACGGCGCTCATCCTGCTGGCCCATGCCGTACTGGAAAAACTGCACCAACGGAATATGCGACGGGCAGACATACGAGCAACAACCGCAAAGGATGCAGTCACGCAGACCGTATTCGCTGGCAGTATCGAAATCATCCTTGCGGGTGTGAGCGACCATTTCCATGGGCATCAGCCCCATCGGGCAGGCATCCATGCAGCGCGAACAACGGATACAAGGTGAAGCCTCATTGTGCGGGACCTCATCTCGCGTCAAGGCCAATACCCCCGTGGCGCCCTTGATCACCGGCACATCGGTCGACGGCAGGATCACGCCCATCATCGGCCCGCCGAGCAATAGCCGCCGGGGTTCCCGGAGCAGACCACCACAGGCATCGATCAACGCCTGAACCGGTGTGCCGATCGGTACATCGAGATTCTGCGGGGTGGCAATGCACCCACCGGCGACCGTCAGCACCCGCGAGATCAGTGGCCGCCCAAACCGCAGTGCCTGCTGAATCGCGTAGACCGTACCGACGTTATGCACCAGCACGCCGACCTGGGTGCTGCGCCCGCCCGCCGGGACCTCCCGCCCGGTGATTTCCTGAATCAGTTGCTTGGCCGAGCCCATGGGATACAACGCTGGCACGGCGACCACTTCAATGGCGCCAAAAGGAGCGGCAGCCAGTTGCATCGCTGCCAACGCCTCAGGCTTGTTGTCCTCGATGGCGATGACGATGCTGTAGGCACGCAAGATGTACTGAATCAACCGCGCGCCATCAATGATATGGGCAGCTCGCTCGCGCATCAGTCGGTCATCGGTGGTCAGGTATGGCTCGCATTCGCTGCCATTGACCAACACCGTTTTGATCTCGTGCCGGGTGCCTTGCTTGAGCTTCACAGCGGCCGGAAAAATCGCACCGCCCAGACCCACGATCCCGGCGGCCGCAACTCTGTCGGCCAGCGCCAGCGGATCCTCATCGAAGGGGTCGGCCAGGACGTCGAGGTCAATCCAGCGATCCCTGCCATCGCACTCCAGAATGATCCCGTTGGTTTCCAGACCCGAAGGATGCGGGGCGAGAATCGGGCCGATATGCAGGATTTTTCCCGAGCTGGGCGCATGCACCGGCGCTGACAGTTCAGAAGGCGAACTGGCCAGCAATTGGCCCTTGAGCACGGTGTCGCCCACCCTGACCAGTGGCAAGCCTTCGGCCCCCGCATGCTGGCGCAAAGGCAAGGAAAGACGCGGCGACAGCGGCACGTTGCCGATCGGCAACAAGGCCGAGCGCTCCTTGTTGGACAGCGGGTGAACACCACCGCGTACGCGAGCAAAATTGAACATGGCTAACTCCGTCAGTCGACTCAGGCAAGCTGAGGCTTGGCCCAACGCCAGGTGTCCAGAGACACGTCTTGCGGGCTCAGGGAAACGCAATTTTCCGGACACGCCTGCTGGCATTTTCCGCAGCCGGTGCAGGCGTTCTGCAGGATGCTATGAATCTGGCCATTGGCACCGACGATGGCATCAGTCGGGCAGGCCTTGAAACAACGGGTACAGCCCGTGCACTGGCTGTCATCGATACGGGCCAGCAAGGGCGCGCTCATCTGTCCGTCCAAGGGCACGCCCAGCAACTCGGCCAGCTTTTCAGCCAGGGCCATGCCGCCAGGAGGACAACAGGTAACCACCGAACGACCTTCCACCAGCGCCGTGGCCGCCGCCGTGCAACCGGGAAAACCACACTGTCCGCACTGGCTGCCAGGCATCAACGCCTGTACTTCCTTGAGCAACGGATTTTCATCCCCGACCGCAAAGATCCGCGCCGCGACACCCAGGCCGCCGCCCAGGACCAGACCGATCAACGCCAATACCAAAATTGCAACCATATTCCCTCCTCTCGCCGCCCATCGCCGGCGGTGGTTTTAGATCAGCCCGCCAAACCCCATGAAAATCAGCGCCAGCATGCCGCCCGTGACAAAGGCAATCGGCGGACCACTGAACGCAGCAGGAATGTTCGACACCGTCATGCGTTCGCGCAGGCCGGCGAAAATAATCATGATCAAGGAGAAGCCCAGCGAGGAGCCGAATCCGAACAGCCCCGCCTGCAGCAAGGTGTGGCCTTCGCGCACGCTGATCAGCGGCACGCCGAGCACGGCGCAGTTGGTGGTGATCAGTGGCAGGTAAATACCCAGAGAGCGATACAGCTTGGGGCTGGTCTTGCGCACCGCCAGCTCGATCAGTTGGACCACTGCCGCGATAATCACGATGTACGCCAGGATCCGCAGGAAGCCGATTCCCAAGGGCTGCAATACCCAGTGTTCGACCATCCAGCTGGAGATACTGCCCAGCGTGATGACGATGGTCGTCGCCACCCCCATGCCGAAGGAAGGCTCCAGCTTGCCCGACACCCCCATGAAGGGACACAAGCCCAGGAACCGCACCAACACCACGTTGTTGACCAGCACGGTGCTGATCAGAAATAGCAAATAGTCCATGACGCTTGCCCACCTCTTCGCAGAACACTCTCCGGTTGCCTTGGTCGGCTCGGGTTTGCGAAGGGGTTTTGCATCAAATATGCCATGGGTCGATTTGTCGGTTTTTTTCCCCGCAAAGCCCGCCTCAGGCTGACCTGGGTCAATAGACGTTGAAAAAAAACGCTCATAGATAAACGCAAATTCAGCCGTGTGTAGGTTTTGCGACAGCCCGGATCTACCACGACGGCGTGACTGTGGGCTTTCGTACAGAAAGTCCTACATAAAGCCCTTCGTCCTTTGTCGGTTGCTGTTCCGTTTATCTCAACCAATTGAAATGTATTGATTTTTTTACACGGCACAGTGCTTGCAGACAGCCTTCAGGCAGACGGATAACCCTGTTTTAAAAAAGATGATCCCTTTAGTGATCGCGACAGACCGAGTTTTCAGCTTCCAGGCATTTGACGAGGTTTTGCGTATGACCCAGGCCAAACTGACACCCGATAGCCAGATCCCACCTGAAAGCGTCACGCCCACCGGCCTGGCTGCCGAGGTATTCCAGCAAGCGGTGGAACATGCACCTATCGCCATTTCGATCACTGACCTGCAGGCCAACATTCTCTATAGCAATCGCGCGTTCAGCAGCATCACCGGCTACAGCGCGAGCGAGATCATCGGCAAGAATGAGTCACTGCTGTCCAACGGACAGACACCCAAACTGGTTTATCAGGCCTTATGGAGTCGACTGGCACAGAAAAAGCCCTGGTCGGGTGTACTCATCAACCGGCGCAAAGACGATCTTCTTTACCTTGCGCAGTTGACCGTCGCTCCCGTGCTCGATCAGGACGGCGAAACCATCCACTATCTGGGCATGCATCGTGACACCAGTGACCTGCACGAACTGGAGCAACGGGTCAGCAACCAGCGACTGTTGATCGACGCGGTGGTCAACTCGGCCCCCGTCGCCATCGCGGTCCTGGATCGTGAGCATCGGGTACAGCTGTCCAATCCAAGCTTCAGTCGTCTGGCCCGGCACCTGACTACCGATGGGACACCGGAAAGCCTTGTCACCCTGCTGCGCGACAATCTGCCGGAGCCTTTTGCAGGGCTTGAGCAACAGGGCAAGAACTTCACCGGCAAGGAAATCTCCTTTGACCTGGGCGGCTCCTCGCCTTGCTGGCTGTCCTGCCATGGCATGGCGGTAGAGATCGAGGATGAAAGCGCTGACGTATTTTTCTCCCACGGCGAAGAGCGTCATCTGTTGCTGACACTCAACGACATTTCCGAACTGCGGCAAAAGCAGCAGGACTCTCAACTCAACGCCTTGAAAGCACTAATGGCCGAAGATGAACTGCTCGACGGCATGCGCGAAACCTTCAACGGCGCGATCCACCGCCTGCAAGGCCCGGTCAATCTGATTGCCGCTGCCGCGCACATGCTCGAACGCCGACTGGGCGACGAAGGCAAGAACGACGCCGTACTCAAGGCCATGCTCGAAGCCAGTACAGCGGGCATGGAAGCCCTCGAAAGCCTGGCGGGTTCGATCCCGGTGCGAGTGGCCGATACCAAGATGCCGGTGAACATCAATCAACTGATTCGCGAAGTCATCACGCTGTGCACTGACCGGCTACTGGCCCAGGGCATCATCGTCGACTGGCAGCCAGCCCTGCGCCTGCCTTGGGTGATGGGCGGCGAAAGCAGCCTGCGCAGCATGATCAAGCATCTGGTGGACAACGCCATCGATGCCATGAGCCAGAACCACACCAGCCGCGAGCTGTTGATCAAGACCCAGGTGGAAAACCAACAAGTGGTGCGTCTGGAAATCAACGACACCGGCCCAGGCGTAGCACCGGAACTGATGTTCAAAGTGTTCCAGCCATTTTTCAGTACCAAGCCTGCGCACAAGGCCGGACGCGGTATGGGGCTGGCCATGGTGCAGGAAATCGTCAACGAGCACGCTGGCATGGTGCATATCGACGGCAGTTACCAGCAAGGCTGTCGTGTCGTGGTTGAACTGCCTTTCTCCATTGCTCGTTGACCAGGAGGCTTCGCCGATGAATACCCATCTCGTCCAGCGACCCGCGATGCCGACCCGGCTGGAACTCTTTGACGGCCAGTTACAGGCCTTGTCCGGGATCGTCCGGATACTGTGTCGCGAACAGCAGATCGAGGTCGTGTTCGCCCAGATTCTGGGGATCATGCATAACGATCTTGGGCTGCTGCACGGCATGGTATCGATCTGCGATCCGACCCAGGGTACGTTGCAGGTCGGTGCGATCCACAGTGATGCGCAAACCGTGATCCACGCCAGCGAAACGGTGCGTTACCGGATTGGCGAGGGGGTGTTGGGCAGCATTGTCAAAAATGGCAACAGCGTCGTACTCGGCCGAATTTCATCGGAACCGCGCTTTCTCGACCGCCTCGCCTTGTATGACCTAGAGATGCCGTTCATTGCCGTGCCAATCAAATCCCAGGACGGCAATACCATCGGTGTACTGGCCGCCCAGCCGGACGCTCGCGCTGACAGCCTGATGGCTGATCGCACACGTTTCGTGGAAATCATCGCCTGCCTGCTTACACAGTCCGTGCGCCTGGTGGTGAACCAGGAAGACGGCAGCCAGGTCAAGAATGAACGAGACGAACTGCGCCGGGAAGTGCGTGCCAAATACGGCTTCGAGAACATGGTCGTGGGCCATACCGAAATCATGCGGCGAATCTTCGATCAGGTCCGGCGAGTCGCCAAATGGGACAGCACGGTACTGATCCTCGGCGAGTCGGGCACGGGCAAGGAACTGATCGCCAGCGCAATCCATTACAACTCTCCACGGGCGCATCATCCGCTGATCAAGCTCAACTGTGCGGCACTGCCCGAAACGCTGTTGGAGTCCGAGCTGTTCGGCCATGAAAAAGGCGCGTTCACTGGCGCGATCAAGCAACGCAAGGGACGCTTCGAACAGGCTGACGGCGGCACCTTGTTCCTTGATGAAATCGGCGAAATCTCGCCGATGTTCCAGGCCAAGTTGCTGCGAGTTCTTCAGGAAGGCGAACTGGAACGGATCGGTGGCAGCCAGACCGTTCGGGTCAATGTACGGATTGTTGCCGCAACCAACCGTGACCTGGAAAGCGAGGTGGAAAAAGGCCGGTTCCGCGAAGACCTTTATTACCGGCTCAACGTTATGGCCATTCGTGTACCGCCGCTCAGAGAACGCATTGCCGACCTGCCGGAGCTGGCCGAATTCCTGATCACCAAGATCGCCCGGCAACAGGGACGCAAGCTCTCCATTACCGACAGCGCAATCCGATTGCTGATCAGCTATCGCTGGCCCGGCAACGTCCGCGAACTGGAGAACTGCCTGGAGCGCTCATCGATCATGAGCGAAGACGGCACCATCACCCGGGACGTGATCTCTCTGACAGGCCTGGACAACGACACCCAGCCACTGGCGCCGTTACAGGATGTAGACCTGGGCGACGACTCGATGGACGACCGTGAACGGGTCGTTGCCGCGCTGGAGCAGGCTGGCTGGGTTCAGGCCAAGGCGGCTCGCCTGCTGGGGATGACACCACGACAGATAGCCTATCGAATCCAGACGCTCAACATTCATATGCGCAAACTGTGACGCGCCTGCCTCTGAAAACAGAGGTCTTGCGTGCCCGGCCAGGAAGGCCATACCGATGAGCGATTCAGACAACACACTATGGCTGCAACTGTGGCGCGAACACCGCATTGCATTCCATCAAGAGGCGGTCAATCCCCTGTTGGCGCGCTTCTGGCCAGCTCTGAGAGTGACTCGCCACAACCGGGTCTTCGTTCCCTTGTGCGGCAAAAGCCTGGACATGATTTGGCTCGCCAAGTGCGGCCACGATGTCATCGGCGTGGAATTGAGCCCCGTTGCCGTAAGGGCTTTCTTCAATGAAAACCACCTGTACCCGACCCGCCGCGAAACCGGGGATTTCACCATGTGGCACGCCGGCCGGATCACGATTCTGTGCGGTGATTATTTCGCGCTCCAACCCCAGGACCTTGGGCACATCGATACGGTCTATGACCGCGCCGCTCTTACTGCTCTGCCCGCCCATATTCGGGCCGCTTACATTGCCCAACTGCGCAGGATAGTCCCGGACACGGCCAATGTGTTTCTACTGACAGTGGAGGATGCACAAGCCGGAGACAGCCGTCAGAAAAGGATGGGGATCGACCGGGAAGTCGGGGCTTTGTATGCCGCGGATTTTGAGATCGAACTGGCCCATGTCGAGAGTCTGTATGAAACCCATCCTGATGTTTTGGACCATGCAGCGAAGCCGGTCGAATACAAGGTGTACCGACTCCAGGGTAAAAAAAGCCATGTCTGATCGGCGACGGACTGCGACAAGGGCCTTGTCAGTTGTCGGACACAGCACCTTCTGCAGCCCCGAAAGATTGTCCGATGCCGGACAAACCCCATGACGAACGCTTATAAAACCCTTTTGAATCAATGCCCTGAAAAATCGGCACAACACTTGCTGATACCTCTCCAGACAAAGGCGCCTATCCGGAGAATCAGCATGGAACTCAGCGTACTTGGGCAAGAAAACAGCGAACAGGCAATGGCTGGCGGTTGCTCGTCAGGCTCATGCGGCAGCACCGACGATCAGCTCTCGCACTTGCCGGACAGCATCCGCAAAAAAGTCCAGAACCATCCGTGCTACTCCGAAGAAGCCCATCACTACTTCGCCCGCATGCATGTGGCCGTCGCCCCGGCGTGCAATATCCAATGCCACTATTGCAACCGCAAATACGACTGCGCCAACGAGTCACGTCCTGGCGTGGTGTCCGAGGTGCTCGATCCGCTGCAGGCAGTAAAGAAGGTCAAGGCGGTGGCCGCCACCATTCCACAAATGACTGTGCTCGGCATCGCCGGTCCGGGCGACCCGCTCGCCAATCCGCAACGCACCTTTGAAACCTTCCGCCTGCTCAGCGAGCAAGCGCCGGATATCAAGCTTTGTGTCTCGACCAATGGCCTGGCCCTGCCGGAACTGGTAGACGAACTGGCCAAGTACAACATCGATCATGTGACCATCACCATCAACTGTGTGGACCCGGAAGTCGGCGCCAGGATCTATCCGTGGATCTTCTGGAACAACAAGCGTATTCGCGGCAAAAAAGCCGCAAAGATTCTCATCGAGCAACAACAGAAAGGCCTGGAAATGCTGGTTGCCCGGGGGATTCTGGTCAAGGTCAACTCGGTACTGATCCCCGGCGTCAACGCCGAACACCTCAAGGAAGTCAGCCGTGTGGTCAAGGCCAAGGGCGCCTTTCTGCATAACGTGATGCCGCTGATTGCCGAAGCCGAACACGGCACGTTTTACGGGGTCATGGGCCAGCGCAGCCCGGAGCCTGAAGAACTGCAGGACTTGCAGGATGCCTGTGCCGGCGACATGAACATGATGCGCCATTGCCGCCAGTGCCGGGCCGATGCCGTTGGTCTGCTGGGCGAGGATCGGGGCGACGAGTTCACCCTCGACAAGATCGAGCAGATGGATATCGACTACGAAGCCGCCATGCTCAAACGAGCGGTTATCCACGCGGCGATCATCGAAGAGCTGGATGAGAAAGCCACGAAAAAGGCTCGCCTGGCAGCCATGTCAGTCCCCGTTACCAGCGCCCCTCAGGTCAAAGGCAGTCATCGCCCGGTACTGATGGCGGTGGCCACCAGCGGCGCGGGCCTGATCAATCAGCATTTCGGTCACGCCAAGGAGTTTCTGGTCTACGAAGCATCGTCCTGCGGGGTGCGCTTCATCGGGCATCGCAAAGTCGAGCAGTACTGCATCGGTGATGACAGTTGCGGTGAGAAAGAAAGCGCCCTGGCCGGTAGCCTGCGAGCCTTGAAAGGCTGTGAAGCGGTGTTGTGTTCCAAGATCGGTTTCGAACCCTGGAGCGCACTGGAGGCTGCCGGTATTCAGCCCAATGGTGAACATGCCATGGAGCCCATAGAAGAGGCGGTACTGGCGGTCTATCAGGATTTGATCGACAACGCGCGTCTGGATACCCAGCCATCTTCATTGCGCGTCAATGCCTGATCGAACCCTGGAACGTATGTGACGTGAGGAGCGTGGAACGTGGCACTGAAAATTGTCGAGTCCTGTGTCAACTGCTGGGCCTGCGTTGATGTTTGTCCTAGCGACGCGATCAGCGCGGCGCCGACGCAGTTCCTGATCGATGCACACAAATGCACCGAATGCGATGGCGACTTCAGCGAGCAGCAGTGCGCCAGTATCTGCCCGGTGGAAGGCGCGATCCTGTTGGCCAATGGCTGCCAGGCCAACCCCCCGGGGTCCCTGACGGGCATACCACCAGAACGCATGCTTGAGGCAATGCGGGAAATCCAGGCGCGCTGAGGAGGCCACCATGTCGTGCATCGTTTTTTACGAAAAACCTGGCTGTGCCACCAATCAACTGCAAAAACAGCTGCTGCGTTCCTGCGGCATGCAAGTCAAAGTGCTTAACCTGCTGATTCAGCCGTGGACCCGGGACACCTTGCGCCCCTACTTCGGCGAACGGCCCGTGGCAGAGTGGTTCAATCTTTCGGCGCCAGCCATCAAATACGGCAATCTGGATCACCGCGCGCTCGATCCTGAGCAGGCGATCACCCTGATGCTGGCCAACCCATTGCTGATTCGCCGCCCGTTGATCCGATTCGGCGAGCACCATCTGGTCGGTTTCGACTTGGCCAGACTCAATGCCATGCTGCCCTGTCGGGGCAGCTTTCCCATCGACAACATCGACCCGCTGGAGGGCTGCAACCATGGACAGGAATCCCATATCGGCTGTGTGCCAACGACCATAGAAGTCACGCCATGAATGCCACTGCCAGCCGCTCCGGCGCGCTGCTGGATGAGCAGCACGCCAACCATGCCTGGCTCACCCGCATCCTTGCCGAGCAGCGTGCCGGGCGTACCTGCCTGCCGCGGCATCTTGGCCTGAGCGTCAGGTTGTACGACGAAATGATCGCGCTGCACTTCGGCAAATCGGGGCAGTTGCAGGACTGCGCGCGCACAGCGGGTGATGAACCGGGCGCACTCAGGGAGGAGCTGCTGGAGCTGCGCCGTGATGAATGGTTTGAATTATCCCGCCTGCTACTCAGCGGACGCCGGGGGCGCGAACAAGAGGAAGTCTGGCTGGCCGGCATCGTCGCGGCCGGTTGCCTGGGCGGCAATCATCTCTGGCGGGATCTGGGCCTGGCGTCACGGTTGCAGCTGCGCGAGCTGTTGACCCATAACTTTCCGCTGCTGGCCATGCGCAATGTGCAAGACATGCGCTGGAAAAAATTTTTCTACAAACAATTGTGTGAACAGGACGGCGGCTACGTCTGCCGCGCACCTTCTTGCGGAATCTGCCCAACTTATGATGAATGCTATGGAGAAGAATCATGACTCACTACACACGCATCAGCGTCGACGACGCCCAGGTTCTGCTGACCAGCAAAAGCCCGGTGATGTTGCTCGACATGCGCGACGCTCACGCCTACTGCCAGGGGCATGACCCGCGGGCAATCCATCTCAGTGAACTGAGCATCCGCAGCCTGATTCGCAGCACGCCCAAGGACGTGCACCTGATCGTCTGCTGTTACAAGGGCCATGCCAGCCAGGAGCGAGCCCAGTTACTGGCGGACTTTGGCTTCTCCCATTGCTACAGTCTGGACGGCGGCTACGAGGCCTGGAAGAACCGCCGCAGCCATGCAGACCACTTCGTCAGAACCCGGACCGCCGCAGTGGCTCGGCCCCTGGGAGATCACGCATGAAAACGCCTGACACCGAAGCACGGATTCGCGCCCAGATCAGTGCAAATCCCGTGATCCTGTTCATGAAAGGCACCGCCGACGCCCCGGAATGTGGCTTCTCCGGGGCGGTGGTAAACGCTCTGAACCAGATGGGTCAGGCTTTCACTTACGTCAATGTTCTGGCCGCGCCACAGATACGCGAAAAACTGCCAGGCATCTCTGCATGGCCGACCTACCCGCAATTGTTCGTCAACGGAGAGCTGGTGGGGGGCGCCGATATTGTCCTGGCCATGCAGGCCGATGGCAGCCTGGCGCAATTGCTGGCAACCGTTCACCTTCCCGCGGGCGATGATCATGCAACGACCAGCAAACACTAGCATCTATCGGCATACAGGCATGGGCCTGGCCTGTGTATTGCTGGCCGCACTTCTGGCCGGTTGCGGCGAACGTATCGAAAGTTTTGGCGGGCCGACCATGGGCAGCACCTACACGATCAAATATGTACGCACATCGTCAGGCCCGTCACCGAGCGAAGTCCAGAGCAAGGTGGAAGCCGCATTGCGTGAGGTCGACGAACAGATGTCGACCTATCGCAAGGATTCGCTGGTATCACGTTTCAATCGGCTTCCGGCGCAAAGCTGCATGGAGTTGCCCGAAAGCATGCTCAGCCTGGTTCGCTACGGCAGCCAGTTGTCCGAGGACAGCGGGGGCTCCTATGATCTGACTGTCGAACCCTTGATGAACCTTTGGGGATTCGGCCCCGACGCCCATGGCGAACGCGTGCCCAGCGCCGCCGAGATCGCTCAAGTGTTACAGCACATCGGGCATCGACACCTGCACATCGAACAACAGCAACTGTGCAAGGACACCGATATCAAGCTGGACTTCGACAGCATCGCAGCCGGGTTTACGGTGGATCAGGTTTCAGCGTTGCTGGAGCAAATGGGCATACACAGCTATCTGACGGAAATCACCGGCGAGCTCAAGGCAGTGGGCCTCAAACCCGACGGCAGCGCCTGGCGTATCGCCATCGAAGCCCCCCGCAACGATGAACAAGTCGCGCAGATCAGTCTCGACCTCGACGGTTACGGCATGTCCACCTCGGGCGACTATCGCAATTACTTCGAAGCCAACGGCAACCACTACTCGCACCTCTTCGATCCAACCACCGGAGCCCCCATCACTCATAACCTCACTTCGGTCACTGTCATCGACCGCTCGGCCCGCAACGCGGACGGTCTGTCCACCCTGCTGATCGTCATGGGCCCTGTACGCGGCTTCCAATACGCCCTTGTCCATCAGGTTGCCGCAGTGTTCATCACGCGAGAAGAGAAGACCTTCGTCAGCCATAACACACCCGCGCTGGACGCACTGCTGGCGCAAAAAGCGAACTGATCAAGCCGTGTAGTTCAACGGCAGCGCCGTGGTGGACTTGATCTGCTCCATGGCAAAGCTGGAGCTGATATCGGTAATCCCCGGCAGTTCGATCAGACGCTCCCACAATAATCTCGCCCACCTGATGCATCGCGAAATACCTGTTCATTTTTTGATCACTCCGCTCCAGACCGCCCGCGTACTGGCATTCCTGAAGTTATCCACAGACATACCCCCGGTTTACGTGGACAACTTTCTCGTGAATTCAAGCGTTTAGCCATGACCGACCGGTCAATCGGGCAATGCAAGGGTAAGCAGTGATTACAGCTGGATGAAATGGCAGAAGACTATTAATGAAAAGACTTCTCATTTATATTCAGCAATGTTTCAGCCTGTTTCGAGTTCACTGTGCCGTTCGATCCCGTCAAGCCATCCCTGCTCAACACCCTGGTTCGTCACTATGACGATCTGGTGGATCGTGTGCGCCGGCGTTTTGGTGACCGGAGTTTTGCCCATGAAGTCGTGCATGATGTCTGCGTGCAACTGCTGGAAAAGAGCGAGAAGGACGGCGTGCACTCGCCCCTGGCCTTGCTGCACAAGATTTCCCATGACCAGGCGGTGAGCCGCTACCGCAGCGAACACCGTCGCCAGTCGTGGATCGTCACCCTGCCGCAGCTGCCGGACACGATCTGTGAAAGCCCTTCGCCACAGCGTTACTGTGAGGCCAACCGGGAACTGGAACACCTGGCCCAGGCCATCGCTCAGTTGCCGACGCGCTGCCAGATGGTTTTCGTCATGCACAAGGTCCACGAGATATCCCAGGCAGAAGTCGCCACGCAATTGGGTGTGTCACTCAAGACGGTGGAAAAGCATCTGCGTCTGGGCATGGTCGCCTGCCGTGACTACCTTGCACGTCTGGAGACACAGCCATGAGTCCGACGCCCGCTCCAGAGCAGCCGCTGTCCCGGGAAGACGAAGCCCTGTTGCGCCATCGCGAAGAACTGCGCAAACGCTTCCCCCTGCCCACGCCCAAGCCTCGCAAACCGCGCAAGGCAGCAGCCGCGGCGGCGTTACTGATTTTGCTCGGCGCCGGACTGGCCTGGCTTGACCCGGCCTATCGCAGCGAAACCTACAGCACGGCCATCGGCCAACACCTCAGCAGCCAACTGGCCGACGGCAGCCGCCTGACCCTGGACAGCAACACCCGCGTCGACGTCGAGTGGCATGTGCGTTCGCGACGGGTTGTGCTGCACAGCGGCCAGGCGTTGTTCGACGTCTCGCGCACGGTGCTGCGGCCATTCGAAGTCCAGGCCGGAACAACCCGGATCAAGGTCCTCGGCACCCTGTTTGGCGTACGCAATCTGGATGACAGCGTGCGCGTGACCCTGGCCAGGGGCAACGTCAGTGTCAGCTCGACCCTGCCCGACGAAACACCGCAGCAACTGATTCCCGGCCAGCAAATCGAGGCCAGCCATGGTCATCTACTCACGCCTTCGACGGTGGATGTCGAGGCGGTGCTGGCCTGGAAGGACAACCGCCTGATCTTCGAACGCACGCCCCTGGGCGACGCGCTGGCGGTGATCCAGCGCTATCGCCAGGCACCGATCCGCCTGGATGACCCGAGCCTGACCAGCCTGCCGATCAGCGGCACTTTCGACAGCAGCAACGTGGAAAACCTGCTCGGTCTGCTGCCGAGCATTCTGCCCCTGAGCCTTGCCAGCGACGCCGATGGCACCCTGCATGTACGGCGTAAAAACACTGCCTTGAAAAAATAATCGCGCAACCAGGTAGGGTTGCGCGGGCTTCGTGACGGCTTTCTGTACATAGCCCACGTCATTCAAGGAAACCCCTTACATGAAGCAGCCTGTACGTCCCAGCCGTCGGCGTTTGCCGCTGTCCTTGCTTGCCAGCAGTCTGCTGCTCGCGGTGTCCGGCCTGGTGCAGGGTCAGGAGCGGGTCGCAATCGACCTGCCCGGCAGCCCGCTGGACAAGGCCCTCAACGCCCTGGCCCGGCAATCGTCGGTGCAGATCATCTTCGCCAGCGATATCACCAGCGGCAAGACCGCCCCGGCGCTCAAAGGCAGCTTCACTCCACAGGAAGCCCTGGACCGCCTGCTCGATCACAGCGGTCTGCAACCCCAGGCCCGGGATGAGCACACCTTTATCATCGTCCCGGCCGGAACAACTTCGGCATCGACGCTGATAACGCCTGCCGCCGTGATCGCCCCTACCGATATCGCGCCCATGGTCATCCGCGGTGATGTGTTGGGCAACGCCAGTAATCCGGAAGTACTCAGCTACTCCGGCAGCCGCAGCGTGATCGATGCCGGGGACTTGCAGAAAGCCAGTACCCGTGGTGTCGACGAAGCCCTGCAACACGTACCTGGGGTCAAGATCTTCGATGAAACCGGCACCGGCGCCCTGCCGCAGATTGCGGTGCGCGGTCTCTATGAGAGCCGCAGCGGACGCATCCAGGCTCTATCTGACGGCATCCCTCTGGCACTGGCGCCCTACGGCCAGACAGGCCTGTCGCTGTTCCCGGTGACCATGGCCACCGTGGACCGGGTCGATATCGTCCGCGGTGGCGCCGCCGTGCAGTACGGCCCGAACAACGTCGGCGGGGTGATCAACTTCATCAGCAAGCCGATCCCCCGCGAGCTGCAAACCACCCTGCAGGAGCGCACCACCTTCAACGCCGGCGGCCGCCAACTGTGGGATTCCTATGTCGGCACGGGCGGTTACCTGACCGATAACTTCGGTCTGCAACTGGACCTCAATACCGTCACCGGCGAGGCCGGGCGCGAGCACTCCGACACCGACATCCAGAACTACCGCCTGCGCGGCCAGTGGAATATCGATGACGACCGCGACCTGAGTTTCGGCGTACAGCATTACAAGGCTGATATGGACCTGGCTGGCGCCCTCAGCGTCAAAGACTACAAGCACGACCCACGGCAATCGACCCGCCCCATCGACCGCTTCGAAGGCGACACTGACCGCGTCTGGGGCACCTACACCCAGCGCCTCGGCGCCATGGGGCCGTTCGATTCGGTAGAGTTCAGCTGGACCAACTTCGCCCACAAGAGCTACCGCAACTTCGTCGTCGGCCTGCCCTTCACCCCGGATGGCAAGGCCGCGACCAAGCAGGATGGGCCACGGGACTTCCGCGTCTGGGGCAGCGAACCGCGCCTGAGCATGAGCATTGATGGCGATGAGGTCAGCCAGACCTGGCTGCTGGGTGCACGCTATGTCAGCGAAGATATTGACTACAAGGTTGATCGCCAGAGTCTGACAACCGGAGTCAATGCGCCCTTCCGCAACTGGAAGTTCGACGACGACGCCAAGGCCTTTTACCTGAGCAACGCCATCGGCCTGCTCGACCACAAACTGACCATCACACCCGGCGTACGTTATGAAAATGCGCGCATGGACTACAACGATGGCATCACCGGCTTCCAGAACAAGAACAAGTCCGAAGAATGGCTGCCAGGCCTGACAGTCGGCTATCAGGCCACTGACGCCTGGTATGTCTACGCCAACGCACAGAAATCACTGCGTCCGCCGCAGGTCACGCAGATCGTCAAGGAAGGCTCGGTGGGCGCTGAACTGGCCTGGAACTACGAGACTGGCGTGCGCTATACCCCTTGGGACGGCATGCGTGTGGATTTAGGCCTGTACCGCATCGATTTCGATGACCAGATCGTCTACAACGCCACCACCGACCGCTATGTGAACCTGGGCAGCACCCGCCATCAGGGCATCGAGACTGAAGTGTTCTGGACCCCGCAAGCCCTGCACAACCTTGACCTGCACGCCAGCTACGCCTACCTCGACGCCAAACAGCGCAATGGTGATTTCAAGGGTAACGAAGTGCCGTTCGCCTCGCGCAATCAGTTGAATGTCGAAGGCCGCTACCGCTTTGCCGAGCACTGGACCTACAGCCTCGATGGCCTGTATGTCAGCAGCGCCTATACCGATGCCGCTAATAGCGGCGCCGAAGATGCTACCGCTTCGGTGGGCAAACTGCCTGCGTACTGGTTATGGAATACCGCCCTTGAGCGGGAGTTCAAGCTGCAGGACAAGAGCGTGCTGACCGCTTCGGCGGGTATCAGCAACCTGTTCAACCGCGAGTATTACTTCCGCGGCATCGACACCAGCCCCTGGGGCCGCCAGCCAGCGCCGCAGCGGTCGTTGACCCTGGGGGTCAATTACAAATTTTGAGTCTGTCCGTCGGAGCGAGGCTTGCCCGCGAACGATTGAACGCGGTATGCCTGATGGCCTGCGTCACCCGATTCGCGGGCCAGCCTCGCTCCAACGCTCCTATCTTTGTGATCCCGTATAGTCCAACGGCAACGCCGTAGTGGATTTGATCTGCTCCATGGCAAAGCTGGAGCTGATATCGGTAATCCCGGGCAGTTCGATCAGGCGCTTGTACACCGAGTCGTACCCGGCGATATCCGGCACCACGATGCGCAGCAGGTAATCGGTATCCCCGGCCATGCGGTAGCAGGCCACCACTTCAGGCAAGGTGTCGATCAGGGCGTGAAAGCGTCCAAGCCACTCGGCGTTGTGCTGGTTGGTGCGGATCGCGGCGAACACCGTCACCGCCACGTTCAGTTGCCGCGGGTCGAGCAAGGCCACACGCTGACGAATGATGCCCTGCTCTTCAAGCTTCTGTACCCGCCGCCAACAGGCGGTGCTGCCCAGGCCGATGGCGTCGGCGATCTCGGCGATGGGCCGGGTGCAATCGGCCTGCAGGATGCTGAGGATGGCTTGATCGAACTTGTCCACGGCGGCGCTCCGGGGGAGTAAAAACTGCGGCGGTTTCGGGGTTGTGGCGATGAAGATAATCGAATGGGGTGAACATCTGAAATTTTATTTCATAAACCTTCCACTCATTCGAATATTATTCGTTAAAAACTCCGTTAGTCCGTCGAGATATCAATTTTTTTTCAGGCCCACGCTAGTAATCTTTTTGCCATTACCGCTAGCCCAGGCCCTCGACCATGACCACCACTCCCTGTTACTTCGATTACGCCGCCACCACTCCGGTCGATGACCGCATCATCCCGCTGATGGTGGCCTGCCTCGGTCGCGAAGGTACCTTCGGCAACCCGGCTTCCAGCTCCCACAGTTTTGGCAATCAGGCCCGCACCTCCGTTGAACTGGCGCGTCGTCAGGTCGCCGAACTGGTGGGTTGCGCCGCTGATGCACTGGTATGGACCTCCGGCGCCACTGAGTCCAATAACCTCGCCATCAAAGGCCTGGCTGCGAGCAACCCGAGCGGCCATCTCATCACCAGCGTGCTCGAACACAAGGCCGTGATCGATACCGTGCGCCAGCTGGAACAGGCCGGGCATCCGGTGACCTGGCTGCAACCGGGCAACGACGGTCTGATCCAGCCCGAGGCCGTGCGTCAGGCGCTGCGCCCGGACACCACTCTGGTGTCGCTGATGCTGGTCAATAACGAGATCGGCACCACCACGGACATCGCCGCAATTGGCCAGATCGTCCGTGAACACGGGGCAATCTTTCACGTCGACGCTGCCCAGGGCACCGGCAAGGTCGCCATCGATCTGAGTCGGCTGGCGGTGGACCTGATGTCGTTTTCGGCGCACAAGACTTACGGTCCGAAAGGCATCGGCGCGCTGTATTTCAATGAGCGTGCGCGGCCCCTGCTGGCGGCGCAGATCCACGGCGGCGGGCATGAGCAGGGCCTGCGTTCCGGCACCCTGGCCACCCACCAGATCGTCGGCATGGGTGCGGCTTTTGCCCTGGCCAGCGCCGAGATGAATGAGGAAAGCCAGCGCATCGGCGAACTGTCCCGGCAACTGCGCGACGGCCTGCTGCAACTGCCCGGCGTCAGCCTCAACGGCAGCCCCGAGCAACGCATCCCCCATACCCTGAACCTGTGCATCGACAGCCCCGGTTTCAACGCCATGAGCCTGGCCAATGACCTGGCCTTCTCCACGACCTCGGCCTGCAATTCGGCCAGCAACGCCCCGTCCCACGTGCTGCTGGCGCTGGGGCTGAGCCCGGCGCAGGCATCGAGCAGCCTGCGTTTGAGCCTGGGGCGGTATACCCGGGCCGAAGACGTGCAGCGGGCGATTGACCTGATCGCTCAGAAGCTGACGGCGCCTGCCACTACCTTCTGGTAAATCCTGGCGGTGATTCGGTGGGACCGGCTTTAGCCGGGATGAAGTCGGTACAGTCGCTGCATCTTTAATGCATGTACCGCCGCCTTCCCGGCTAAAGCCGGTCCCACAGGCTTCCCTCGGCACTCCCTATACAGCAAACACCGGCTCACCCAGATTCAGCATCAACCGATTGGCCCAGGCAAAGATCGCGATCGCGTGAATCAGGTCGAGCACTTCGGCATCGCTCAGGCCCTGCTCGCGCAGTGGCTTGATCTGCTGCGGTCCGACTTCGGCAGGGTTCAGCGTCAGGTCGATGGAAAACTGCACGATGGCCTTTTCCCGCGCCGTGGTGCCTGCCGTGTGGGGATCGGCAAAGACCTCGGCGATAACGTCATTGCGCTTGGCCAGTTGCTCGAAACGCTGGGCGTGCACCGAGGCGCAGTAAACGCAACGGTTGATACGCGAAACCACGGTGCTCGCCAGTTCGCGCTCGGCACGGGACAAACCGCCGGGGGCGTACATGATGGCGTTGAAGGCCAGGGAACGCTGACGCAGGATGTCCGGCTGATGGGCCAGGGTCAGGTAGTAATCCGAGACCTTGGCCTTGGGGTGGCTCTCTTCCAGCACGGCAATCTGCTCGGGCGTGGCGCTGTCCAGATCGACCTTGGGCAGCCAGGCCTTCCAGCCCAACTCTTCACTGGTGAAACCGTTGCTGCGAATCGGCTCGCTCATGATTGGGCTCCTTGCAATGCGCTGAGCCCGACAAGCAGGCGCGTCTGGTAAGACAGATAGGCGATCAACTGGGCCAGCACGACGATTTCCGTGGTGGCCAGGCCAGCGTCCTGCAACCCCTTGAGCGCGCCCTGATCACCCTCGACCGGCGACAGAATCAGGGTCCGGGTAAAACCCAGGATTGCCTGCAAACGCGGATTGCCGATGTCCTCAAGACTGTCACTCTGGATATGCGCCAACTGTTGCGAGTCGACGCCCCGAGCCTGAAGCTGCTCCAGGTAGTGACTGGCCAGGGCCGTTTGCGGGGTCAGGCTGGCGGCGTACAAGGCCACTGCCAGGCGCTCGACCAGGGTCAGGTCTCCCGGCAAGTCTTCGGCGAAGAACAGCTCATGGCTGCCCTGGGTCGCGGCCACTACCTTGTCACGGGCATGGCGCACGCTGTACAGATTGTCCGGGGCGGCAAGCCCCAGCAGGTTGTCGATCAGATCGGTGCTCATATCAAATCCTGTAAAATAACCTGCGGGAACGAATTCATTCGCGAAGAGGCCAGTACATCCACTACTTCTGCGGCGACTGAAATACCGATTTCGCGAATGAATTCATTCCCACAAAAATGCATCAAGGTTGCACGGTAACCATGCTCGCCGTGGTGCGGTCGCTGACCAGTGGCTGGACTTTCAACCCTTTACGCGCCGCCCAGATGTTCTGGTAATGGAACAGCGGAATGATGCCCACGTCCTCGCTGACCACCTTGACCGACTCCTGCAGAATGGCCCGACGTTTCTCCTCATCGAACTCGGCGGTGGACTGCGCCAGGGCCTGGTCCACCAGCGGGTTGCTGTAGTGGCCCCAGTTGGAGGCGCCCTGGCCCTTGCCGCTGTCCACAGTGCTGAGGATATTGGTCAGGGCATAGGCCGCTTCACCGGTGCCGTTGCCCCAGGCAATTACGCTGACCGCCAGTTCGTTTTTGTTCGCCTTACCCGCATAGACCGCCCAAGGCAGCACTTCCAGCTGCACCTTGACGCCGATCCGTGACCAGAATTGTGCTACCGCCTGCATCGCTTCAGGCGCCTGCGGATAGCGGTCGCCCGGCACATGCACGGTCAGCTGGAAACCGTCGGGGAAGCCCGCCTGGGCGAGCAGCTCCTTGGCCTGTTTCGGGTCGTAGGGAATGTTCTTGATCGCCGGGTTGTAGCCAAAGGTGTTGGCAGGCATCCACTGGTTGGCCTCGGTTACCGTGCCCTGCATGATGCGTTCGTCGATGGCCTGGCGATTGATCGCCAGGGACAACGCCTTGCGCACGCGCAGATCGCGCAGCGGGTTTTCTGCCAAAGGCTTGCCCGCGTTATCACGAATGAACTCGTTGGGGCCTTCGCGGAAGCTGGGTTGAATCAGCAGGGCACGCAGGCCCTGGTAAGCAAAGACGCTGACGTTCGGACTCTTGCGCAAACGCTCGACATCAGTCGGCGACACCTTGTCGATCACATCGACGTCACCGGCCAGCAACGCGGCGGTACGGCTGGACGCGTTAGGCACGAAACGGTAGTCGACCTTGTCCCAGGTCGCCCTGGCGCCCCAATAGTCATTGTTGCGCTCGAAGATCGTGCGGTCGCCCGGCACATAGGAGACAAAGCGATAGGCACCGGTACCGACCATGGCCTTGCCCGAGTTGTAGTCGGCGCTGCTGGCGGTGGCGCCGACATGGCGACTGACAATGTAGATCGAGTCGATGTCCGGCAGCAGGTTGGCGTTGGGCGCACGCGTCTTGACGATCAGGGTGTGGGCATCCTTGGCCTGGGCCGATTCGACGGTACGCAGGGCACCGGCGTAGGAGGCAACGCTGCCCGGCACGCTGCGCGCACGTTCGAAGGAGAACACAAAGTCATCGGCGGTCAGGGGTACGCCGTCCTGCCATTTGACGTCATCGCGCAGATCGAACTCCCAGGTCTTGTCGTCCAGCACTTTCCAGCTCTTGATCAGGCCCGGCAGGGTGCGGTCATCGTGACGGTTGACCAGGGATTCGAAGACATGGATGGCCACCGAGCGGTCACCGGCATAGTTGTTCAGTTGCGGGTCCAGGGAGGAAATCGGGTCGGCGAAGGCGATGCGCAGATCTTGCGCGGCTGCGGTGCCGGCCGCGAGGATCAGGGCCGAAGCCAACAGCGATCGTACAAACAGTTGTTTCATGGGTCGTTCCTTGCACGCAATGGCATGACGGGCTGCACGCCCGCTCTGGGTTAGTCGTTGAGGTGGCAGGCGCTCAGGTGGTTGGGTGCAACCTCCCGGAGCGTTGGAACTTCCTCGCGGCAGCGCGCCGTGGCATGCGGGCAGCGGGGATGAAAATGACACCCGGCGGGCGGGTTAAGCGGGCTGGGGATTTCCCCTTGGATCGCGTCATAACGGGTACTGCGAACATCGAAACGCGGAATCTGCGCCAGCAGTGCCTGGGTATAGGGATGATTGGCGCGGGCAAACAGATCATCGACCGTGGCGCTTTCCACCACGCGCCCCAGGTACATCACTACGACCCGGTCACACAGGTGCTCGACCACGCCCAGGTCATGGCTGATGAACAGATAGGTCAGGCCCAGTTCATCGCGCAGGTCCATGAACAGATTGAGAATCTGCGCCTGAATCGACACATCCAGCGCCGCCACCGATTCATCGCACACCAACAGTTGCGGCTGCACCGCCAGGGCCCGGGCGATGCCGATACGCTGGCGCTGACCGCCACTGAACTGGTGCGGATAGCGCTGGCGCAATTGCGGACTGAGCCCGGCGCGTTGCAACTGGGCACTGACGTAGTCGTCGAACCCGGCCTTGTCGGTCAGGCCATGGAGCAAAGCGCCCTCGCCGACGATACGGTCAACGCGCAGGCGCGGATTGAGGCTCGCGGAAGGGTCCTGGAAGATCATCTGGATCTGCAGGCGCACGGCGTGGCGCTCGGCAGCGCTGAGGCTGTCCAGGGCCTTGCCATTGACCGATGCAGTGCCGGACGAGACCGGCAGCAGCCCGGCGACCATGCGCCCGAGGGTCGACTTGCCGCAACCGGACTCCCCCACCAGCCCCACCACTTCACCGCGCTGAATGCGCAGGTCGACGCGGTCGACGGCATGGGTCACAGGCGTTGGCCGGGTCAGATGCAAGCGCTGCAACAGGCGTTGTACCGCGGTGTTGTCAGCCGCCTTGCCGAAGGTCTTGCTGACCTGTTGCAGCTCGACAACAGGACTCGAATGATCAGCGCGCATCGGCAGCTCCCGGATAAAAACAGCGGACCAGACGGCCGGGTTCGATTTCCTGCATCTGCGGCTCTTGCGCACAAACACTCGAAGCCCGGCTGCACCGGGCAGCGAAGGCGCAACCCACCGGCATTGCCAACAGATTCGGGGCCATGCCGGGAATCTGCCGCAGGCGCTGCCCGCGCTTGTTACGGCTAGGGAGGCTGTCGATCAGGCCTTGGGTATAAGGGTGTTGCGGACGATCGAGAACATCAGCGACGCTGCCCTGCTCCACGATCTGCCCGGCATACATCACTGCAATATCGTCGGCCAGTCCGGCCACCACCGACAGGTCGTGGGTGATCCAGATCAGCGAGGTGCCCTGCTGGCGCACCAGTTTCTGCACTTCACTGAGGATCTGCGCCTGAATGGTCACGTCCAGGGCCGTAGTCGGCTCGTCGGCGATGATCAGGTCCGGCGCATGCAGCAAGGCAATGGCAATCGCCACGCGCTGACGCATGCCACCGGACAATTGGTGCGGATAGGCGCGCAGGCGCTCGTCGGGGCTGGCGATGCCGACCAGGCCCAGGGTACGGCTGGCATGCTCACGGGCTTCACGCTTGCTCATGATCGAATGGGCGCGTACGGCCTCGATCATCTGCGTATCCACGCGCAGTACCGGGTTGAGGGTCATCATCGGGTCCTGGAAGACCATGGCGATGCGATTGCCCTGCAACTCGCGCAACTGTTTTGGCGCCAGTTGCGTCAGGTCGCATCCCTGAAACAGCACCTCGCCGCCGCTGATGCGCCCCGGTTCATCGACCAGACCGAGGATGGAAAAACCGGTCACCGACTTGCCCGAACCGGACTCGCCGACCAGCCCGAGGATACGCCCCGGCTGCAGGCGCAGGGACACGTCGCGCACCGCTGGCAGCACACCGGCATGGGTGTAGAACGAAGTGCACAGGTTGCGCACCTCAAGGGTCGCTTGACTCATCGCTGCAACCTCGGGTTCAGGACATCACGCAGGCGATCGCCCACCAGATTGATGGCGACAATGGTCAGCAGCAGCGCCAACCCCGGAAACACGCTGATCCAGTATTCATTGCTGAGCATGTACTGGAAGCCGTTGGCGATCAGCAGGCCCAGGGACGGCTCGGTGATCGGCACGCCCAGGCCGAGGAAGGACAAGGTCGCCTCCAGAGTGATGGCCCGGGCAATCTGCAAGGCGCCGATGACGATCAGCGGCGGCAGACAGTTGGGCAGGATATGCCCGACCACGATGCGCCACGGACCAATGCCCTGCCCCCGCGCCGCATCGACATATTCACGACGGCTTTCGGTCAATGCCTGGCCACGGGCGGTGCGCGCGTAATACGCCCACTCCAGCACCACCAGCGTCAGCATCACATTGCCCACGCCCTTGCCCAGCCAGGCAAGGATCATCAGCGCCATGAGGATCACCGGGAAGGACAGCAGCAAGTCCACCAGACGCATGATCAGCGCATCGACCCAGCCACCCGCGTAAGCCGACAGCAGCCCCAGCAAGGTGCCGATCACCGCCGCAATAAGCGCCGAACCAATGCCGACCCACAGGCTGATGCGCAGCCCGTAGATAATCGCTGACAACAGGTCGCGGCCCTGGCCATCGGTGCCCAGCCAATAGGTATAACCGGCGTCCATATTGGGGCTGCCCGGTGCCAGGCGTGCATCCAGAACGTTGAGCTGCATCAGGTCATAAGGGTTTTGCGCGACGATCCATGGCGCCAGCAAGGCCAGCAGGATAATCAGCGCTAGCACCACAAGTCCGCCCACGGCGACCGGCGAGCGACTGAATTCACCGAAGACCCGGCGCCATGGCGACTGCGCCTTGAGGGGAACGGTTTCGACGGCGCTCATCGGCTCGCCTCCACACGCACACGGGGGTCAAGCAGGTAATACAGGCTGTCGACGATCAGATTGAGCACCACGAAAATCACCACGACCACCATCAGATACGCCACCACCACCGGGCGGTCCAGGGTGTTGATACTGTCCAGAATCAGTTTGCCGGCGCCGGGCCAGGCAAAAATGCTTTCGGTCACCACCGCGTAGGCGATG
Source organism: Pseudomonas sp. Pseusp88 (assembly GCF_047303955.1). NCBI lineage: Bacteria > Pseudomonadati > Pseudomonadota > Gammaproteobacteria > Pseudomonadales > Pseudomonadaceae > Pseudomonas > Pseudomonas sp. Pseusp88. The sequence continues at coordinate 65,252 of NZ_JBGLYM010000024.1, forward strand.
GTCGAACCCAGCTCCATAGCCAGCACCGTCACCAGCGGGATCATGGTGTTGCGCATCACGTGCATGAGCATCACCCGCGCCGGCGTCAGGCCCTTGGCCCGGGCAAAGCGCACGTACTCCTGAGGCAGCACTTCGCGCACGCCTGCACGGGTCAGACGCAACACCAGGGAAAACTTGAACAGCGCCAGATTGAGTGCCGGCAAAAGCAAATGCTGCAGGCCGTCGAGGGTCAGGAACGACCACTGGATGCCGAACAGTTCACGGGTATCGCCGCGCCCACTGGCAGGCAGCCAGCCGAGCTTGATCGAGAACAGCATGATCATCATCAGCGCCACCCAGAACGCCGGCAGCGAGAAGCCGACGATGCTGCCCGCCATCAGCAGGCGTGACAGCGGATGGTCCGGGTAACTGCCGGCAAACATGCCCAGGGGCACGCCCAGCACCACAGCCAGCAACATGGCGCTGAACGCCAGTTCGAAGGTGGCAGGCAGGCGCTGCATGATCAGGCGCATGGCATCTTCGTGATAGACAAAGCTCTGGCCAAGATTGCCGTGCAGCGCGCCCTGCACGAACAGCAGGTATTGCTGCCATAGCGGCTTGTCCAGGCCCAGATGGGCGATGGCCTGCAAGCGCTCGGCCTGGTTGAGGTCTTCACCGACCAGAATGTCCATGGGATTGCCGATGGCGTTGAGGCCGACAAACACCACCAACGTCATGACCAGCACCACCAGCAACGACTGACTGATGCGCCGCACCGCCCAACCGATCATCCGCGCAGCTCTTCGGGCGTGGGCTGGGCCACCACCCATTCGTCACCCAACAGCTCGGGTTCGGCATAGAGCTTCATCGCGGTGAAATGCTGCTCGATATCTTCGTTGAACAGCTGCCCGGTCAGGCCGTGGGCCAGGCGCTTGGCGCCCTCGCTGATGGCCGGGATATCGCCGGACACTGCGCCGTAGCTCAAAGCGGCCGGGTAGTTGAAGCAATGGATCTTGCCGATGCCAGGGCAGGCACCGGGGGTTTTCTCCTGAAACTCGAAACAGGTGCCCAGATCCGGCAGCTCGGCCAGTTCGGCGTCGAACTCATCGGCAGGTGGCGTGAAACGATCGCTCCAGGTCTGGATATGCCGGGCGAAACCGGCAAATTCCGGACGCAGGGCAAAGTCGGTCCGAAAGCCCGTGGCGAAAATCAGAAAATCGTATTCCAGCCTTGCGGTGGGCGTATTCAGCACAATTGCGCCAGCCGGATCAAGGCTCGCCGAGACGATCGGGCTGTTGAGCAGAAACCGCGAATTCGGCGAGCGCGACACCCGCTGGGTGCTACCCCGTGGCGGCGGTACCTGCTGGGCATTGAGATAACGACGGATGCGCCATTTCCAGGCATCCGGCAGGCGCCAGTAGCCATGGGTCATCCCGGGGTTACCGGCGCCCTTGCCCTTGTTCACCCGTGGCAGATCGGCGCGGCGAACCAATAGATCGACACGTGCGGCACCGGCCTCCAGGGCAGTGGCAGCACTGTCCATGGCCGAGGCGCCGCCACCGATGACACCGACGCGCTTGCCGACAAACCAGTCATTTTGCAGGCCATCCGCCGAGTGCGCCCAAAGCTCATAGGGCAGGTCTTTGGCGAACTCCGGCACCCAAGGCCCGCCCAGGCCATCACGGCCGGTGGCCAGCACCACATGACGGGCCAGCACGGTACGGGTCTGCCCGTCGTGAACCAGATCCAGCTCGACCAGGCCATCGGCCCGCGGCTGTACCCGGCTGACTCGCGTGTCGTTCTGCACATCCAGTTTCAGTACCTGGCGGTACCAGCGCAGGTAGTCGGCCCATTGCAGGCGCGGGATCTTGTCCAGGGCATCCCATTGCGCCTGACCGAACTGTGCCTTGAACCAGGCCTGAAAGGTCAGCGCTGGCAGCCCCAGCGCCGGCCCGGTCAACTGCTTGGGTGAGCGCAGGGTTTCCATGCGCGCCGTAGTCGCCCACGGACCTTCGAAACCGGCGGGAGCCTGATCGAAGATGCTTGCACTCACGCCCAGGTTGCGCAGTTCTGCCGACAACGCCAGCCCGGCCATGCCACCCCCGATAATTGCCACATCCAGCGTCGCCCGGCCATCACTCAGGCGCGGCTTGACCCAGGGATTGGCGGGCAGTTCCAGCCACTCCAGATCCTGGCGCAGGCGTTGTTCCAATGCAGGAAGGCCGATGGGGGCGTTGAGGTCGAACATGGGCAAGTACTCGGAATGGCGATCAGGGAATGGCCCCAATCTTTATTCAAAAAACGCTCCAAAACCTCAATAAATGAATTCATGAAGGCCAAGAATGCGAAATATGAATACTAAAACCGGATTTTTATTCCCACAACTTACATAAAGGAATATTGATAGAACAAATAGGAATAAATGGTGCTTCAAGTGCGTTCACAAACGCACCGTTATGCAGCGAAAACGTTGATCACGCAGGCGCCACTTGTTGGCGATAGGGAGGCGATGTGTCTGGTCCAACGCCTCGCGAACAGGTTCGCTCCTGCCCGATCGCATTCCAATCGTGGGTGACGAGGCTTATTCCGCGTAAATGCTCTGCAACAACGCATCATGCTCACCGGGCGGATGCATGATCATGTCGGGCAGTAGCTCCCTGGCCGAGATCGCCAGTTCTTCGATCAGCGCCTGGGTGACTTCCGACAACGGATGGGCGAAGGCCGAGATCAACCCAAAGAAGAACGGGATATTACAGGCGATTGGCCGCACCACCACCCCCTCCAGGGGCACGCCCATGGCCGTAAAGGGATCGACCATCGCCACGCCGAGGCCGACCCGGGCCATCTGCATGGCAATCAGCGACGTATTGGTATCGAACATATTCGGCGCCTGCAGGCCCAGATCGTGGAACGCCTTGTCGATGCGGCGGCGAAAGCGGAACGGGTTGGACATGGTCACCAGGTCCTGACGGGCCAGTAACGCCATGGGCAGCACGGCATGCTCTGCCAATGGCGAGTCGGCCGCCAGCACCGCCACACAAGGTGCCTCGCCGATCCAGTGGATATCCAGGCCGCGATGCTCGGTCGGCAGGCTGACGGCGCCCAGGTCCATGGTCTTGGATAACACCGCCTGCACAACGTTTTCCGGGGTCATGCTCTGCAACTGAATCTGCTGCGGCCGCAACTCAGCGGGCAGCCGCGACAACGCCAGGGGCAGCAACCCGGTGGCGAGAGCCGTGATGGCGACCAGCTTGATCTGCCGGTTCTCGTCATGGGCCAGATGCTGGGCACGCTGGCGGATATTACGAATACCCTGCAAGGCACTTTCCACCTCGGCATACATGGCGAAGGCCTTTTGCGTCGGCGTGACCTTGGGTCCGCTGCGCTCGAACAAGGCAAAGCCCAACTCCTGCTCCAGCTCCTGGATCACCCGCGTGACCGAGGGCTGCGAACGCCCGAGCATTTTCCCCGCCGCAGTGACACTCCCTGCCGACATCACTGCGGCAAAGGCTTCGAGTTGACGCAAATCCATAGACACGCCTTGCAAGAAAGTAACGGGACCGCCCGACCGGCTCACCCTGAAATCGCCTGCCAGTCTACACGCAGCTATCCACAACAATGGAAGCCGATCAAATCGCCATCATGCTTGCGAAGCGCTGTGAGTCATGCCTTTTTAGTTGAAAAAACTCGTTGACAATCAATACTTTCAAACTGGAAAAGGCATTTGATCATTTTTTGATCAAACCGTTAAAAACCATGAGTCACATGGCATTCAGAGAGTTATCCACAGAGATACTCAAGATTTTCGTGGACAACTCTGGTGACGAAAGAAGGCATCGAAAGGTGTGAACACCTGTTGATGAGGACGCCATTGACAAGCCGCTATCAGCAACCCATCTGCGGCATCAGTCGAATGTCGCACGTCGATGGGTTGCCCATTGCTGGCAATGGCTGGCTGTCAGCGACACCCTGGACGGCAACACAATTGGCCGGGATCTTGTCCATGCGCTGCATTTCATCGAAACGAGAGCATCTTGTAAAATCCAGCTGGCAGTAGCTTTCAGCTGCCCATTGAAAGCAACCTCGTAATACAAGCCATCTCCATCCCTCCGGTTCTCGACCATACCCATTCTTGAGCACCTGAATGAGCCCTTGGGTGAAGGTTTCCGCCTCCTTGTTGCGAACCAACTCGGCCTGGGTGAAATAGTCGATCTTATGGAGGTTCGTCGGGCCTTCGCCCACCTGGCCCAGGCGCAGCCGGGCTCTATAGGTCTCGTAGCCGGGCAGCACACTGACGGTGCTTTCGCGCAACAGGGGTATCGGGGAGCCGTCGTAGCGCGGCTGTCGAGCACTGCAGCAAGTACCGACAACGGCACAAGAGGCGTTGGCACGCATCAGTCAAACAGTGCCTTTAATTTTGAGCGAAAGCCTGATCCCGTTACCTCGGTGTCACCAGGGACCGGCTCACTTTCAATAACGCTGCTTTGCCCGGAGTTCTCGTTTTCAACCGGGCCCGCAAGCAATCGAAAGCTTTTTAGCGTGGCGATAAAGTCTGTTTTGACTTGCTCGTAGGACTGCGGTTTTTCCGGGTAGTAAGTCTCGGCTTTGAGCACCAGGCTCGGTTCGATGCCATTACTGGCATTGCCCGCGGTAATGACATAGCTGCCTGCCGTTGTAGACTGATCGCCCTTCTGGCCAGCGGGTTTATAAGTCTTGATACCGAGGACGCCTTTACGGCTGCCGATCTCCACCGAAGTTGGGGCCGATGCATCCATGGAGACTACGCTCGGGAACGGATTACCATAAATCGGCGCGGTCAGCATCGGCAAAAGATCCATCGCCTTGTCGATACTGGAACTCAGGCTCAAGCTGTACAGCAGTTCATGATTGTCGACCGGGTGCCAGGCCATGGTGACCGAATAAGGTTCCTTGCCATTGTCGGCGATAAAGCCAAAGGGAATACAGAAGCCCGGTTCCTGGGGTATTTCGAATTCCGAACGGGTGCGAAAGCGCGATAATAACTCGCGAGCGGCGAGTACTAGTTTTTCAAATACGTCCGGATGGCCTGAGTTTCTGTCGGTGTCGCCGAATGTAAATTTATACACCCTGTCGTCACGCCAGAGCACGACAACCAGCTTATCGGGATAAGGTCCGCCATAGACACCGGGCACGCCAAAGTCGAAGGCCATCTCTTTGGCATAGCGCTCATCGGTTGGATAGCTGTCATATTCCTCTTCATAAGCTTTTAACTCAGCTTCCATTTTCTCGGTCGGGAGATTTTTCTCCCGGCGCAATGGGATATCATACTTTCTAAGCGTGAATATTTCTGTCTGAACGTGAGATATTCGCTTGAGTTTTTTCTCAAGCGCTAATTCTTCCTTCAGTAGTTTCCTATACAGTTCAGGGTCTGAGCGCTCTAGATCCCCCGTCGCCACGTGAGATATCTCGTTGATTTTTTCTTGTACAACTCTCTCTTTTGACTCCAACTTACTTGGGCTTTCACTCCTCACAACAGCCTCATAGATATCGATGGTCGTCTTGGGACTGACTTCTATAGCCACCAGACTGAAAGCCGCATTGGTAGGATCACGCCCATAACTCAGCTGTTTAGCCAGTTGCCCAACATCCGGCGAATAACCGCCAGGCCCCGTATTGCCGTGCCCAAACCGGCGAAAATCCATCAGATGCCAGACAATATCCGTTTGCAGCTCAAATACCGAGCGGCCCAGGCACTGGGTTCTCGTCTGAACACCAGAGTTTTCCGGGGACGCCACAGCGCTCTGAGCACCCAGCAGTAGCGATGTAACAAAAAGACCAACTGTATTAACAGGACGCATAAAAAACTTCCATATTTTGGCCAGCCAGAAACCGGCCATGACAGCAGAGGCAACCATCAAAACAAGCAAGCACCCTCGCCGCACTCATAACAGCACTTTCAATACTTTCAACACTATGTCAGGGCTGATACCGAGTTCCTTCATGTCACGGGGGAGCGGTCCAGTTTTTTCAGCCTTGTCGGGAATGGGGCTCTGCGCTTCAACCGGGCCGGGAAGCAAGCGAAAGCTTTTTAGCGTGGCGATAACGTCCGCCCTGGTTTCTTCCATCGACTGGGTCTGTGTCGATGAAAGATTCTTGACCTTTAGGGCCAGGCTTGGCTCGATACCATTACTGGCATTACCAGCGGTAATAATATAGCGCTCAGTAAACAGCGCTGGATCAGATCCCGGAGTATCGGGTTTGTAATACTTCCCCCCGATGACGCCTTTACGGCTGCCAATATCGACGGGCGTAGGACCGAAGGTTTGCAAAACGCCTACGCTCGGGAACGGATTACCATAAATCGGCGCGGTGAGCATCGGCAAAAGATCCATCGCCTTGTCGATACTGGAACTCAGGCTCAAGCTGTACAGCAGTTCATGATTGTCGACCGGGTGCCAGGCCATGGTGACCGAATAAGGTTCCTTGCCATTATCGGCGATAAAGCCAAAGGGAATACAGAAGCCCGGTTCCTGGGGTATTTCGAACTCGGATCGGGTGCGAAAGCGCGACAGTAACTCGCGAGCGGCGGGTACCAGTTTTTCAAATACGTCCGGATGGCCCGAGTTTCTATTGGTGTCGCCGAATGTGAATTTATACACCCTGTCGTCACGCCAGAGCACGACGACCAGTTTATCCGGATAAGGCCCGCCGTAGGCACCTGGCACGCCGAAGTCGAAGGCCATCTCTTTGGCATAGCGCTCATCGGTGGGATAGCTGTCATATTCCTCTTCATAAGCCTTTAACTGGGCCTCAAACTCCTCAGTCGGGAGATTTTTCTCCCGGCGCAATGGGATATCATACTTTCTAAGCGTGAATATTTCTGTTTGAACGTGAGATATTCGCTTGAGTTTTTTCTCAAGCGCTAATTCTTCCTTCAGTAGTTTCCTATACAGTTCAGGGTCTGAGCGCTGTAGATCCCCCGTCGCCATGTGAGATATCTCGTTGATTTTTTCTTGTACAACTCGCTCTTTTGACTCCAACTCACTTGGGCTTTCACTCCTCACAACAGCCTCATAGATATCGATGGTCGTCTTGGGACTGACTTCTATAGCCACCAGACTGAAAGCCGCATTGGTAGGATCACGCCCATAACTCAGCTGTTTAGCCAGTTGCCCAATATCCGGCGAATAACCGCCAGGCCCCGTATTGCCGTGCCCAAACCGGCGAAAATCCATCATATGCCAGACAATATCCGTTTGCAGCTCAAATACCGAGCGGCCCAGGCACTGGGTTCTCGTCTGAACACCAGAGTTTTCCGGGGACGCCACAGCGCTCTGAGCACCCAGCAGTAGCGATGTAACAAAAAGACCAATTGTATTAACAGGACGCATAAAAAACTTCCATATTTTGGCCAGCCAGAAACCGGCCATGACAGCAGAGGCAACCATCAAAACAAGCAAGCACCCTCGCCGCACTCATAACAGCACTTTCAATACTTTCAACACTATGTCAGGGCTGATACCGAGTTCCTTCATGTCACGGGGGAGCGGTCCAATTTTTTCAGCCTTGTCGGGAATGGGGCTCTGCGCTTCAACCGGGCCGGGAAGCAAGCGAAAGCTTTTTAGCGTGGCGATAAAGTCTGTTTTGACTTGCTCGTAGGACTGTGGCTTTTCCGGGTAGTAAGTCTCGGCTTTAAGTACCAGGCTCGGTTCGATGCCATTACTGGCATTGCCCGCGGTAATGACATAGCTGCCTGCCGTTGCGGATTGATCGCCCTCCTGGCCAGCGGGTTTATAAGTCTTGATACCGAGAACGCCTTTACGGCTGCCGATCTCTACCGAAGTTGGGACCGATGCATCCATGGAGACTACGCTCGGGAACGGATTACCATAAATCGGCGCGGTCAGCATCGGCAAAAGATCCATCGCCTTGTCGATACTGGAACTCAGGCTCAAGCTGTACAGCAGTTCATGATTATCGACCGGGTGCCAGGCCATGGTGACCGAATAAGGTTCCTTGCCATTGTCGGCGATAAAGCCAAACGGAATACAGAAGCCCGCTTCCTGGGGTATTTCGAATTCCGAACGGGTGCGAAAGCGCGACAATAACTCGCGAGCGGCGGGTACCAGTTTTTCAAATACGTCCGGATGGCCCGAGTTTCTATTGGTGTCGCCGAACGTGAATTTATACACCCTGTCGTCACGCCAGAGCACGACGACCAGTTTATTCGGATAAGGCCCGCCGTAGGCATCTGGCACGCCGAAGTCGAAGGCCATTTCTTTGGCATAGCGCTCATCGGTGGGATAGCTGTCATATTCCTCTTCATAAGCCTTTAGCTGGGTCTCAAACTCCTCAGTCGGAAGATTTTTCTCCTTACGTAATGGGATATTATACTTTCTATAGAGGTAAGCCTGGGTGTCAGCTATGGATATCCGCTTGAGTGATGCCTGAAGCACCCGTTTCTCTTTGAGCAATATTTTATAACGCTCTGGATCTGACCGCTCTAAGTCCCCAGTCAATACGCGGGATAGTTCGTCGATTTTTTTTTGTACGACTCTCTTTTTTGATTGCAACTTACTTGGACGTACAGTCCCCACAACAGCCTCATAGATATCGATGGTCGTCTTGGGACTGACTTCTATAGCCACCAGACTGAAAGCCGCATTGGTAGGATCACGCCCATAATTCAGCTGTTTAGCCAGTTGCCCAATATCCGGCGAATAACCGCCAGGCCCCGTATTGCCGTGTCCAAACCGGCGAAAATCCATCATATGCCAGACAATATCCGTTTTCAGCTCAAATACCGAACGGCCCAGACACTGGGTTCTCGTCTGAACACCAGAGTTTTCCGGGGACGCCACAGCGCTCTGAGCACCCAGCAGTAGCGATGTAACAAAAAGACCAATTGCATTAACAGGACGCATCAAGAATTTTCCGTATTTCGGTTATCAGGCAAGGCAGCAACGCGGGTGCCATCGGCCCCACGCCCTACACTTGGCTGTATGTTCGCCAAGATAGTCAGATTGAACTGAGAGTCGTTACTCTCATTCTTTGTCCAGTGGATAGGTAATTGCGTAATGAAGCCCATGATAGTCCCGGGCTGAACGCCGTAGGCGGCCTCTGTCCAGAACTCCTTCTCAAAAGGCATCAAACCTTTTTTGACATTGGCGGGCGAATACCCTGCGGTCTCTTGTAACTCTTTAGGATCTTTCCAGAGCGGCCAGATAGAGGCATTGTTTCTCGGAATAAATGGAAACGCCTCTTCGTATTTTTCAGAGTTTTCCAACGCCTGCCCTTGAATAGCCTGCCAGGTGGCGGGCGCCGCTGGCATATCGATCAGGCTCTCCAGATGAGTCGCAGGCTGGACTTTGACCTCGCTATCGCTTACATCCAGCGCAAATAACTTACGCCACAGTTGCCGGCGCAAACCCCTTACATCGGCGCAAACCGGATGTTGGCCCCTGCCATTGAGCGGCGAAGGCGTCGGCATATTGCCCGAGACAATCACCGCCAGCTCCGAATCGCGGTCCCCCAACTGGCTGCGGTCGTTGATATTGGCACTGCCAAGAATCGCCACCCGGTCATCGGCAATCAGCAGTTTGCTATGGACATAGATCTGCTCGGTCACCGGACGGTCCAGCAGCTCCCAGGAACGAAGATTCAACAGGGTCAGGTAACGTGACCAGTCTGCCTCCTCGTATCGTTTAACCATTTCATCAGACTCGACATTATCTTCAATGGCTCGCCTGGCTTGTTCCTCTGTCTTACCTTTATCCATCTGTGCCTTGATCGCCATCGAGCGCTGGATTCGCTTGACCAGGCTCTGCTCGCCCAGCGACAGGCTCTGCATGGTCAAGTGCACCTGAGTCATCAGGCTGATGACATTGAGCGGCCCTTCGGGGTGGACCGGCAGGACCATGTACACATGGAAGTCTTCACCCATCTCGATCGCCCGCTCGATCCGTGCGGCGAGGGCCTCGCACAGGGGATTTTGCAGGGCGGCCTGGGCAGGTTGAAGTCGTCTCAGGCTCTCGACTGTGCCGATGTTCGTGAGTACCTGCATCAGCCCTTGGGTGAAGGTTTCCGCCTCCTTGTTGCGGATCATCTCAGCGAGGGCGAAATAGTCGATCTTATGCAGGTTCTTCGGGTCATCGGCCACCTGGTCCAGGCGCAGCCGGGTTTTATAGAGATCGTAACCGGGCAGTGCGCTGACGCTCATCAAGCCTTGCATCGGTCCGGGGACGACCGTAGTCGTCACTGTGCTGTCCTGGCCGTAATCACTCTGAAAAAACTGATTTTCGATATAGATGAACTGCTGCGCGCTGGAAATAGCCTTGAGCATCGCCTGCAGGCAGTTGGCCTGGACACCGCCAGGGGGCGGATAGCCGTCGCCGGCTTTCAACGCGCCCAGGTACTCCTCCTGGCGCAGGCGCGCTGAAGCGCTGCGCAGCACTTGTACGCTGACGCTGCCTTGTTTCGGCACTTCGGCGGGCTGGGGCAGGTACTGCGCCTTGAACGGCACAGGGGCCAGGTCGGTCTGGATAAGCTTCAGCACGCTGCCCAGGGCGCTCGGCAGGGTTATCCGGGTGCCGTCGTAGCGCGCCTGCAGGCTGTTCCAGCGGTCGATGAAGTTGCGCGACAGGTCCTGCACTGCGGGGCCTTCAAGGCGCATATGGACGTCGTGCCAGGGCATGCGTGGCTGGCGGGCACTGTCGTGGATAACCTCGCCCGCGGGCATGAGGCGGGTGTCGGGGTCTGCCAGATAGGAATAGGGTTCACCCTGCTGGGCATCACTCCTGCGCTCAATGACCGAGTGCAGATAAAGCAGAAAGGGAGTGGCCAGCGCCTCGAACTCTTCAACGGCCTTGGCCGCGACAATCGACGAAGGCGTGTTGTTGAGCCAGGCGTAGAACGCACCGACGCCGCTTTGTTGCACCCACAGGCTGACCAACTCGCTGCCACGATTCAGCTGCGCATCATTGATAAAGCCGCCGGAGGTCTGGATCTGCCCGGCCCAGGCCAGTAACGCCTGTTGCAGTTCATCCAGTGGCGCAGATGCGCGCTCGGCCCAGGCCTGATAGTCACCCTTGAGCCGGCTGACCCGCGCCTGCAACCTGCTGCTGGCAGGCCCGGAAAGGGAAGTGATCCGCGGGATCTGCCGTTGCGCGTCAGTGAGCCATCGATCTGTCATCTGCTGCAGGGTTGTCGCCCGTTCCGGATCGTCATGCCAGGCGCCAATGGCATCGCTGACCAGCCTGGTGTCGCTGCGCAGTGCCTCGAGGGCGCCGTCAGTGCGGCGCCCGGTCTGCAGTTCCTCGTCCAGTACCTGGAGCGCTTCATCCAGGGAGTGCTTCCACTGTTGCAGGGTGTACTGCCAGTTCTGTGGGTTATCTTTTGCCAACTGTCGGTGGATGAACTCAGCGATATAGGCCACACCACCTGCGGTATATGCCCCACCGGCGCCCATGATTCGCAACCCGTCCACCGCCCTGTGCTTGAGCCAGATGCCGGCTTCCTGGCCACTATGGCGCAGTGCGTTGAACAGCTTGTTATCTTTTGCCCACCCTACATGGCGCTGGGCTTTACTGAACAGATCGCCGCTCCACAGGGCGGCACTGATCAGTTCGAAACCCGTGAGGTAAGGGTATTGTTGATGCGCCGCGATGCTGGTGATCGGCGGGATGCACGGGTTGTAAAACTCGTTGGCCACTCTGCCGTTGGCGGCCAGACGGAAATTATGGTCATCGCAACGACCATAGGCCAGGTCGATGCCTCCGACGTAGGCAATTTCATTGTCGATCACCACCATTTTCTGGTGATGGGAGAAAAACAAGCCCAGATTGGCCATGTCACTTTGCTGTATGGCAGGCAGGCACCAGACCTTCTTCGTGTCGAGCCCCGCGTTCAACAGGAGGGCTGCGACCATGGTTTCCATGTCACCCGTGTCGACGGCGACCTTCGGGGAAAGCCAGGGCATGAGGTAGATATCGGGTGCCGCGCCTTGACGCAGCGCGTAGTTCAGGCAGTCCCACAGACGAACGTCGCCTGTCAGGCGCACTTCATAGTTGATCTGCCAGCCACAGATGTAGATCGACTTCCTGGCATGCTTGATGGCATGGGCAATATCTTTGAAGTAGTCGCTGCCGGTGGTAAAGAATTTAACCTGGTTGCCCAGCCGCTCATTGGCGAAGGTTTCGCCATGCCGACTGCTGTGTTTGATGAACCAGCCCGGCGCAGACGTGGCCGGGCAGGCTTTGCCGTCCTCGCTGATCACCTGGTTGAGTTGCTTGGCCTCAATGCCGTTCATGTTACTCATGCTTGTTTCCCTTCAGCATTTCAAATAGTGCGGTGCCTTGAGCGAGCGACAGGTTTATCAAGGCTGTGCGGGTTTCGATACCTGCCAGAGGATGATGGGCACTGACATGGGGTTCGCTGCTGAAATCCATGCTCGCCAGTGCCAGCATCTGCTGCTGCTCGCTGCTCAGCCCCTTGTCCAGATGGGTTTTCAATGCGACACACTGACCGGCATATACCAGCCAGAACCGCTGTGCATCCTTGGCGTACTCAAGGGAGAGCTTTTGCTGCTGGGCGTCTGAAAGCACGACGCGCCCCGCGTTATCGGATTCGCCCTGGGCTATCACGTCTTCCGGGGAAACTCGCCCCAGGGTTCTCCAGGTCGGGTTGCTGAGTCGGACGATGCGCCAGGGGGTGTGAGCCAGCGGGAAACCGCCGTCGCCGGGGCAGTCGGACAGGCGAATATCGAAGCGCAGGTCTTGAGGCACTACCGACGAAGCGGGCTGTGTTGCGCCTGTCTGTGGCTGTGCGCCCGCCAATAGATTGCCAGCGGCGTCCTGATCCACCCGCCCCGGCAACATTGGCAACTGAATACCGATCCCGCTCCCCGAACCAGGTCCGCCTCCGGCATTGAGCTTCACCTGCGCGCCGACTCCCGTCACACCGCTGGCATCAAGCTTGATAAAACTGCCACCCGCCTTCAGCGTGAGTTCCAGTCCGGCCTCAACGACCACTTTCTCGCCGGCCTTCAGATGAATTTCGTTTCCGGCCCGGATCAGTTGCGCCGTTCCGATCTTGATGTGCTGGTTCTGCCCGACCGTCAGGTGATCGTCCATGCGCGCTTCGACCCTGCGGTCGGCGTGGGTGATGCGATGCTCCTGGGCTTTGAATTCGCTGAAACTGTTCTGCTCGACCGTATCGTGGCGCTCGTTGCCGACATGGATTCTCTGGTCGTGCTCGATGTTTTCATCCCAATTGCGCTGGGCGTGGATGAAGATTTGCTCCGCGCCTTTTTTGTCCTCGATACGTACTTCGTTGTAGCCGCCACCGCCTGGGCTGCTCATGGTCTTGAACAGGGTGCGGGTCTTGTTGGCTGGCAGGTCATAGGGCAGCGGGTGTGCCTTGTGGTACAGGCAGCCGGTCACCAACGGCTGGTCGGGATCGCCCTCAAGGAATGACACCAGCACTTCCATGCCTACGCGGGGGATGCTGATGCCGCCATAGCGGTCGCCTGCCCAACTCGAAGAGACGCGCAGCCAGCAACTGGTCTTGTCGTCGGTGCCGCCCTCACGGTCCCAATGGAACCGGACTTTGACGCGGCCGTACGAGTCGCAGTGGATCTCTTCCCCTTCAGGGCCGGTGATCACCGCCGTCTGGCTGCCAAACACCTTGGGTTTTGCATGTTTCAGTGCCGGGCGGTAGAACACATCCCAGGGTATGGCGAGGAAGCGGTTGCGGTACCCCTGATGGAAGTCGTCCTTGCCCGTGCCGACGTCGCTGGTCACCGACTCTTCCAGCACCTGCGGCTGTTTACCTTCGTGGAAAACTTCAGTGAGCAGCCAAAGGTCGTTCCAATCGGCATGGGGATGCTCAGAAAGCTCGAGATAATGACCGCTGACCAGCCTGGGCTGGTCGCCATGGCCTTCGCCTTGTCGATAGTCGGCGCGGTGGCGCTCCAGGGCACGCAGGCTGAGAAGTTTGCCGTGAGCGCTTTCGGTAAATCGGCCGGGGTAGTCGTAATCCTCAAGGTCCGGTTGCTTGCGTTCGTCCTGAGGCTTGCAGGCTGCTTCGAGTTGCAGCCTGGGCTGTTCAAAGTCGTAGTCGCGGCGGGTAACACGCCCCGTGCGGACTTCCAGGCGCACATTGAAGCCCTTGATGACTGGCTCGTCAGCCACCATGCCGCTGCCCTGGACATAGGCGGTGGGTCGGCCGAGCCTGGGGAATACTGCCTGGTCGTCACCAAACACCAGCACATGGCCTTGCTCACTGTGCTGGAAGTGGTAATGGATGCCCTCTTCCTCGCATAGCCGTTGAATAAAGTGCAGGTCGCTTTCGCCGTACTGCACACAGTAGTCGCGATCCGGGCAGGGTCGATTGAGATGGAAGCGGTAGTTGGTGCTCAGAATGCCGTGTTCTTCGAGGATCGATCCGATGATCGCCTGCACCGACTTGTGCTGAAAGATGCGCTGGTTCGTGCGATGACGCAGATAGTACAGATGCGGCACCAACGACAATGTGTAGCGCGTCAGGCGCTTGCCGGCCGCGCCTTGGGCAACGCGGTAGATCTGCCCGTGAACGCCATTGCCCTGGAGGTCGAACGCCAGATACGCTTGCTTGTGCAACAGTTCCTCAAGGTCCAGATCGGGTTTTTCGCTGACCAACTCGAGATCAAAGCGATAGGTCCGGCTGACGCCTTCAGTGCCGGTGAAGGACAATACTTGCAGGTCGCCTGCATAGTTCTGGATGGTCAGGCTGAAGTGTGTTTCGTTGGCTAGGTTGAACATTTCTTTGCTCCCTGTGTTGCAGTCAGTCGTCCGTAGCGTCATTGCGTCATGCGTTGCAGCCACCCTCCCGGGCTTCCCAAAACGTCGCGTAACTGGGCAACACTGATGGTGCGTTCAGCCGGGTTGAAGGCCAATGCTTTACGCAGCGCAGGCCAACAATGCCGCGGGAGATTCCTGGGGCGGCGCAGCTCCCGTTCGAGGTGTTCGTCACGGGCCAGTGTCGAAGGTAGACGGCGAAACGGCGGTTTCCCCCCGGCCAACTCGTAGAGCACGCAGGCAACGCCGTAGACATCGGCACTGGTGGCCAAAGGCTGTCCTTCGAGCAGCTCCGGGGCCGCGTAGCCTGGAGTCCAGGCATTGAAGCGGCCACGATTGAGGTGAGCCAGGCCTGGCAGGATGCCCGCCTGGGCCTGGCCGAGACCAAAGTCGAAAAGGCGTACGCCGTTTTCGCTGAGCATTACGTTGCTTGGTTTCATGTCACCATGCAGGACCCCGCGAGCGTGGGCATAGGCCAGTGCATCGAGCAGCGCCAGCGCGATATCACGCATTTCCATCCACGGAATTCCCAAAGGCCGCTCGCTAAGCAACCTGTCCAGGGTCAATCCACGCATGAGCTCCATGGTGATGAAAGCGCGCCGGCAAAGGGTATCGACTTCAAAGCTGTGCAAACGCAGCACATTGTTGTGGCGCAGTCGTCGTGTCAGCGCGAATTCGTTGTAGAGCAGCGCGCTGGCATCCGGCGACCCGGCAAATTCATCGCTGAGCACTTTTACGGCGATATAGGGGTCGGGGTCACCAAGCTGCTCACTCAGCAAGTCTCGCGTACGGTAGACCGCGCCCATACCGCCGGCACCGAGCAAGCGCTCGATACGATAACGACCTGCAAGTACGCCCGGCATTTTACCAATGCGGCGCCTGGCGGCCGCCGACCCCACCTTGAGCGACTCGACGAAAGCGACGTAGCTCAGATGCTGGTCCTCTGCTGTGCCCACTCGCATGTGTTCAGTCATTGCCTGATCACCACAGCAGTCAGATTGTCTCGCGCAGGGCCATGCAGAGCGTCATCGAACAGACGATCAAGCGCAGTACTCGGCACGGACAAGCTCATGGCGTTGCCAAGCGCATCGCTACCGAGGCCGCGATACAACCCATCGCTGCACAGCAAGAACGTATCACCGGGATAAACCTGAAACTCAACCACATCCAGTTTCAATTGCTCTGCCGCCCCGACCGCGCGGGTCAGGGCATGGGCAGCCGGAAGCGCACTGGCTTCGTCGACGCTCATGTTTTGCTCATCAACCATCTGCTGTAACAGGGAATGGTCCTTGGATAATTGATACAGCCGCCGACCACGCCACAGGTAGCAACGGCTGTCCCCCGCCCAGATACAGGCAGCGCGATTACCTTCAATCAACAGAGCCACCACAGTGCTGCCCATAATGCTGTCGCGACCGGCGGCGGAGACCGTCAGTTCCTGACCAAAACGACGGTTGAGCCAGTGCAGGCACTGACGAATGTCTTTGAGCCGGGCATCGAAATCATCCCGCTGCGGTAGCTCAGCCAGACTGGCAACGATCATCTGGCTGGCGATATCGCCACCCTGATAACCACCCATCCCGTCGGCAACCACCCACAGCCCCAGCTGTGGGCAGTCAAGGAAAGCATCTTCGTTACGAGCCCGAACTTTGCCGACGTCGGTGCGCGCAGAACTGCGCCAGGGGCTTGCCAACTGCATCAGAGCTGCACCGGCATTCGGAAGGTTCGCAACACCCCCATATCGAACGGGTTAGGTGTACGCTGGCTGGTCAGCAAGTAGTTGGCACGCAGGCCACCGACATTAGCCTTGAGCACTAACACGTCGCGGCCAATCAGGTACTCGGTTTGCATCAGCTCGAATAGACGGAACAACGACCACGGGCCCGTGTTCTGTTCGATACCCATCGGTCGGCCGATCATTTTGTCGAGAACCAGACTGGTGCGACCCTCTTGTGCATCGGCTGGCCACTTGAACGACATCGATACGATAGGACCGTGGCGATATTCGATAACCTTGTCGCCAAACTTGAACTCGGAACGACTGACGGCAGGATCAAGGGTGTAAGGTTCGAGCTTGAAATGCACCTGCGGCTCAGCCGGATCGTTGGCGAAAAAGCTCTGTCGGATAACCTGTGCTGCGGCCATCTGATCGAGATAGGCCTTGGAGACGGGCAGACTGTAACCATCAACACTGCGCAGACGGTAGTTGCCCGGCTCCCCGCTGACAAAAGGACGCAGGTAAGTCTCGAAGAACCTGTCATTGGCACCCTGAGCCCTGAAGAACTCGCGGAAGTCGCTAAGCGCGACATCACTTGTACTGTGGGCATTGAACGGATAACGCTGATTGATTGCCTTGCGATAGAAGCTGTACAGCTCGCTTTGATAGCGCTGGTTCAAGTACTGATAGGAGCCGTTCAACGCCAGACGCCAGGTATCTTCAGCCAGCACGCCGAACCACACGCTCACCGGACGTGGCAGCAGGTTCGACGCGGTGCGAAGGTTGCTCAGCGCATCACGCTGGCCGCCCATACGAGTCTTGGCCATTTCGAACGCGGCGTGTTCCGGGGAGCTTGCGCGGGCCAGACCGGCCATTTGCATTTGCAGATCACTCAGCGCGGCCAGGGCGGACGACAGGTCTGCGGTCGGGCCGTTATTGTCGTCCAGCAAGCGGTGCATTGGCTCAAAGCGAGCTTGCAGGGACTTCCTTGCGGTGTCCGTCAGCTTTAATGCCTGGGCGTCAGGAGGCATGCCTGCCAAAGACGCAAGCTTGCCTGTTTTACCGCCCATTTGCGCAAGATTACCGGCTGTATCAGCAACCTCATCCAGAGCACCGGCGACAGTCGGGAAGCGAGTATTTTCGCGCACTTGCACCAACAGTTGCAGGATCGGCGAATTCGCCGACGTCAGGCCCGCCAATTGCTCGGCACCTTTAGCGAAGTCGGGAATCGCCGACAACGTAATCTGCCCAACCGCTTCGCTCCAATGGTTGGCATAGTCACGAAAGTACAGTTGCTCCAGCTCGACCATCAGGCGCCGCAGGTCCATGCCGCTGATGTTCGGGCTTTCACCCAGCACCCAGTTGTCGCTCAAGATGTCGGTGACCAGCAATGCACCCTGTACCGAAAAATAGCGCTGATAGCCCTGCTGGGTATAGAACCCCGGGATCACATAATCGGTGCCGGCAAGCAGAGAACCTTGTGGGCCGAGCTGTTGGCTCAAGCGGTATTCGGGCAGATTACGAGCCTGCTCGCGAAGCGTGCGATAAACCACATTAGCCAGGGACTCGCTGCGCAGGACCTGGCGCGCCTGGGCTAACAAGGGTTCACTGAGCGGATAGCTGAAGGACTGCTCGAGCAAGCGGCTGAAGTGATTGTTCAAATCATTTTGCACCGCAGCGTTGCCGGTGTAGCGCTGGGACCATTCGTTGGCGACCCAATCCTTGAGCCAGGGCCCGTCGCGACGCTCGCTGTCATTGAGCATCAGATAGGCGCGCAGACTGTTGAGCAGGAGTTCGCGGTCATTCATGTTGGCCCGAATCTGCGCCTCCATCTGGATCGCGACTCGTGGCAACAATTGCGCCTCAAGCTCACGCTCATAGGCGGTCCGCACCACCGGGTTAGCCTCCTCACCCTGATATAGGCCGTTGTGTTCGAGGTATCGCGTGTCGTCTTTTTTCGGGAACACCTGAGTGGCTGCATATCGGGTGTCGAGGGCTTTTAATGCCATCATGGCGTCATCACTTGGGCTGAGCGCCGAGCGCTGTTGAGCCCAGGTCTGAGCCAGGTTGCGCAGGCTTTCCAGGCGCTCGTAATTAGCGGCGAAGCTGCTGGCCCAGAGCATGCCGAACAGTGACAGTACGGCCAATGCACCTGCATAAACCGCACGTTGGCCCCAATGGATACGTCTGCGCTCGCGCTTGTCCAGCCCGGCAAGATTGGCTTCGGGAAAAATCACCTGGCTGAATAAATGGAGAATGAACCGCGAACGACCGCAGTGCCGGGAAGGCAACATATTAGTCTTGGTGCCGGCGGAGCGCGCTGCATCGGCAGCGTCCTGATCAGTCTTCTCAATCAGGTGCGGCGCACTGGTCAGATAAAAGCCGCGCAGTTGATTGATCAACTGATAGCGGTTAGCGGCAAACGCCACGTCAATAAACGAGCAAAGGCGTTCACCGACCTGGCCCAGTTGATGGGGAAAGTCGAGAATGCGGCCGCGTCGCTGGGTGTTACGCTCCTGGTGCAGGCGCATGATCAACTGGCTATTCAAGCGATCCAGGAGTGCTTCGAATTCCGCTCGCAGTACGGCCACATCGGCACCGTTCTGCCCCTTGCGGAAACTGGCGCCGAGCACCTGATCGCTCTCTTCGCGCGACAACTGATCGAAAAACTCGGTAAACCCGGGCAATTGATCAGACTTGCTTAGCACCAGGTAAACAGGCACATCCACGTGAAGCTTCTGACGCACTTCCTGCAGGCGGGCTCGTACCTGCTCGGCCAGAGTTTGAAGTTCAGCATCATTGCCCTTTAGCAGGGTCAGCGCCGGAATGGCCACCAGCACGCCATTCAACGGGCGATTGCGACGGCGCAGACGCAACATATCAAGCAACGTGTTCCAGGCAGTGCCGTCAGTATCATCCTCCGACTGAGTCAGATAACGCCCAGCGGTATCGATCAATACACCGTGATCGGCAAAGTACCAATCACAATGTTCGGTGGTGGCGGTGTCGCGGGTTATTCTGTTATCGATCTTATTGATCGGGAATTCCAGGCCGGAGAAGTTCAGCAAACTGGTTTTGCCACTCTTGTGCGGCCCGATCAGCAGATACCACGGCAAGTCATCCCGCCAACGCTCGCTACGCCCGCGATAGAGGCTTGATGTTTTCAGGATCTTCAATGCATCCTTGAAACGCCCCTTTACTTCCCTGTGCTCTTTATCGATCTTCTGTATGCGCGCGATACGCGCCTTGCCTCCCTCACTCTCTTCGCGCTCTTTTTTCAGCACTCCGGCACGCCAATTACCGAAGACCAGAGTCAGCCCCCAGGCCAGAAATAACCCGCTGACGGTGATCAAGCGCGAGGTCGGGGTCTCCCAGAACTTGTAGTCATCGACCGCCAGCAGCGGCCCGACGAACCACACCAATAGCGCAAGCAATAATGCCACCAGCAAGGTCCAGACCCAGGTCTTGCGCAGGAATGCGCCAACTTTCTTGAAAAAACTTTTCATACACGTTCCTGTTTACAACTGCGACTGCGGGCGTGCCGCTGACAGTTCCAACGGCTGATAAGGCTTGAGGACAGTTGAACGCTGTCCATCCAAGACCCACGCGAAGCCCGAATACATCGCTACCAGGCAAATGCCAGTGAACAGCAGCACCATCCACGTCGGGACGATGCGTACCAGACGACTGCGCTGATCACTCAAGCCTTCCCAGTGCGGTGAAAGGCCACGCGGAACGTCGCCGCGCAGTTGACGAATCTGCCGATACAAGGCATCACGAATACCTTCGAGCTCAAGCACGCCTCGCTCCTTGACGCGGTACTTGCCCTCAAAACCCAACGCCATACACAAGTACATGAGCTCCAGAATCGGCAGGTTCTTGACCGGGTTTTTTGTCAGTTCATCCAGCAAGCGGAAGAATTTCTCACCCCCGAATGTTTCATTGTGAAATCTGCTGAGCAGACTCATCTGCGACCATTGGCTTTCGTTGCCCCATGATGTGCTGACTACAGCTTCATCAATCACGGTGCAAAGTATGTAGCGGGCTGTCAGCACCATGCTGCTCTCCACGCCGCTGTGCAAAGCGCGGACATCAAACAACTTGAGCCCTTCGGTCAGGCTCTGGTTCAGCGCCAGCAGCTCTTCATTGACTTTGCTGTGCTTGAATCGCACCACTTGCGACAAGAGCTCGGAGGCTGCTGCCACCAGCAGGTTGAGACTGACGTTAAACGCCTCGGCGGGACGCAGGCGTGCGGCATATATCATCCGTTCTTCGAGTTGCTTGTAATCCGGAGGACTCTCATGGCTCGTCAACGCAGCCGACGCCGGAGAGTTACCCCGATGATCAAAAAGTACGGTTTTGTCATCCTGGTTGTATTCAATGTCCCTGGTCATGTGGTCAGCTCCTGATGGCCCAGAAATTCAATTCAAGCTCACTGAACTCACCTGAAACATGGAACGCGAAGCCTCCAGAACGCTGCAGTTGCTCCACATCTTCAGAGCTGAGCTCAAGAATGAAATAGGTTTTGTTGGCGTGGAATGCGATTTGCCGTGGCGCCACGGGCAAAGGCTTGACCTTGATTCCCGGGAGATGCAGGTTGACCAACTCACGGATACGCTCCACAGGCCCAACCTTGAGGTGTGCAGGCAAGCGATGGCGTAGCTCCTCAGGATCGCAGTTGGCAGTGGCCGCCAGCACGAATGAGGCCGCTCCCAACAATGTGTGATCGCGTAACGGAGAAACAGTAAGGTTATAGGGGCGCGATTGCAGTTCCAGTTCAATGGCGTGCCGCTCCAGTACCATCGACAACACCTGACGAATCTCGTCCATCAATGTACGGAAGCTCGCACCCTGGTCGCTGTGCTGGTAACGACTGTCAAGACGCGGGCGTTTACTGTCGCTGGAGAAAGTCGCCAGGTCACCCAACATGGCCAGCAACGTTCGATACAACTCTTCGGGATGCACCTGTTCCAGCCCCAGGTAATGGCGCAGCAATAACTCAGTGCGATTGATCAATTGCAGCATCATGAAGTCCCCGACTTCCGTCCCGCCTACCTTGCCGCTGGAGCGAATCCGCTCGGCGATGGCGTCGCCCCTGTGCCCAAGCATGCTGATGACTTCTTTGAGACACGACAGCAAGTAACTGGAAGCATGAGCCTGTATATAGGTTGGCACGAAG
The DNA here is from genome assembly GCF_047303955.1 of Pseudomonas sp. Pseusp88. Taxonomy (NCBI): domain Bacteria; kingdom Pseudomonadati; phylum Pseudomonadota; class Gammaproteobacteria; order Pseudomonadales; family Pseudomonadaceae; genus Pseudomonas; species Pseudomonas sp. Pseusp88. The sequence continues at coordinate 86,940 of NZ_JBGLYM010000024.1, forward strand.
TCCGGATTGAGGCTGAGCGCGCCTTCGGGGGAAGTATCCAGCACTTCGCAGACCTTCAACTTGACGTATCCCTGGTCGTTCTGCCGGTCGCCGAGCAGTAGTTTGAAATCCGGACGCGCGCAACTAATTTGCCTGGAAGAGCTGTCGCCAGCATTGGAGTCGATCACTTCCCTTTCGTATACCTTGTAGCGGGCCAGCACGTCGGAATGCTCTTCGCGACGTGCTTCGACGTGATTCCCGCTGACCACTGGCAGCGCCAAATATATGGGGGTGCTCACGGTGTTACGAGGTACCTCGAGAAGTAGCGGTTCAATATCGCCTCCCAACTCAAATAGACTGCCGTCGGGCAAAACTCCAGAGGCATGGCTGATCACCACTTTGCCCGTATTGAGGTTCTGGACGTCGATTTCCAGCTTGAGAAACCCCCAGACGTAACCGCCCAGCAATGCCGTACGAATCTTTAACTGGTGATCGTAGTAGCGGTCGTTGTGCTGGAAGTGCTGCGGGCGCAGCAGCATACCTTCCTGCCAGATAACTTTGTGGGTCGTCATGCTTAGTCAGCCCTGGAGGCGAATGAATTGGTGTTGCGAATCCCGCTCTGATCGAGGGTCAAGTTGGCTTCGGTCACCCCGTCCTGGGTGACTTTCAGTGTGTGGCGCCATTTACTGTCCGGCAGACTCCGGTAGGCGGCCAGGACACCGACGTAGCGGCTGCCCTCTTCCACACTCAGCTTGAGTTCGACGGCTCCACCCGGGCGCAACTCCAGTTCCTCGGTCGCAATCAAGTCCGGTGCCAGGGCGTCTTTAGGGCGCTCGTAAAGGCTGAAGAAGTCAGCATTCTCGAAGGCGACCGGATGCTTCAGCTCGTACAGGCGTATGACGATCGGTGAGGGCCGACCGTTTAGGTCCGGGTTCAACTGATCGCTGGCCGTCAATTTGAGATTGAGCTTGGTGACCTGGGAATATGGCGACAACGTCGAACAACCGACCAGCACCATCAGGGCAGCCATCGCGGTTAGCATCTTGAGAAAAACAGTCGGGTGCGGGGGCATGCGTATCATCCTTGGTGATCGGTGTGGAGAGTGGAAATAAGGCGAACCTGCTCTTCGTAAACCTGGGCGAAGTCACGAGCCAGCATCCGCTCATTCCAGTCATCGTCTTGACATAGAGCCTGGTGATAACGGCTGTATGCTCTCCAGCGGCTGCCCGATGTCATCATCAGCGGCTTGCTGTCGCGCTCGAAACGCAGAGTCAGTTGCTGCGGAGAAAAGTGCTCCAGAACACCGCGAACAGCCGCGCGGCTGGCACTCACCAAGGCCACCTGATGAGCTTGCAAATCACGGAATGCGCGAGAGACAGCCTGTTCGGCAGACAACTGGCCTGGCTTATCGGGCTGCAACATCGCGCCTAATGCCTCACCTGCATCGACTGTAAATTTCAACGGGTTCTGCTGAACGCCATGGGCGATGGTTTGGGCGAGACGCAGTTCATTTTTAAGTTCGCTACGGGTACGCAAGCTCTGTTGCAAACCAGCGACGCTCTGCCTGAGCAGGCGGACTGCACTCAGTGCAAGTGCTTCGCGGGCGTCATGGTCGAGGGTTTTGACGTCGACACCCAGCACCGTACCAAAGTGCTCCCAAAACGCTTCGCCCAGGCGCGCTGGAGCCGGCGAAAGTGGTGCGGGTGTGGGTTCATTCGGCGGTGCGACCAACGCTGGCACCGTGAGATGCTCCATGTCCACGCGGGCGAAGTCCGCACGCCGATTGGCATCGTCGATTGTGGCGCTGGGGGAAATCAATTTATCGATTTCCGAATTTGCGCGCTTGTGCTTATCAAGGAGGTAGAGCGGATCGAGTTCGAGAAATGCATCATCCGGAATGACACTGCCCGCCGGTTGCGGACTGCCGGGCTCGAAGTCGATGGTCCCAGGGTCACGCACCAGAAGCGCGCGAATCTCGATATCACCCAGCATATACACGCTGCCATGTTCGATGCGTATCGGGTCACCCTTTTGCAACAGAGCGCCACTTGTGCGATCCCGAGTACCGTTGCGACTGGTATCGGTGAGGAAGAACGCGTCTGCGCGGTAACTGATCAGAGCATGCTGCTTGGACAGGTACCGCTCCTTGTCCGGAATGCACCAGTCGCAATCCTCTCCTCTGCCAATCACACCACCCGCCTGGTTGAAGGTCTTCTGACACAACTGCGGTGGCACAAACTGCTTGGCATGCAGTATTTCAAAAACCAGTTCCATCATGCTGTTCCCTGCGGTCACTTGCCGCGATTGACCGACTGCGGATCACCCAGCGGGCGATAGGCGTCGTCGTTGAATTTGTAATTGCCGCCACAGCCCCCCACACCGCACAGGACGGCGAGGGCCAGAAGGACGATTTGCCAGTGACGAACCATCATCAGAGGATCTCCATGAGTAAGCGAAAAACACCGGGCTTTTCAGATTGCGCAGCAAGGAGTGAAGGAGCGGAGATCGAGCGGTTTTGCCTACCCACTCAAATCACCACAATTGATATTCAGGCGATCAAGCCGATACAGCAGCGTGCGTCTTGGCAAGCCGAGTTCACGGGCACAAAGGGACTGGTTACCGGCGTTCTTGCGCAGGCAATCGATGAGTAAGCTGCGCTCTATCTGCATCAGTCGCTCACGAAAATTAAGGTCCGTATCTTCGGGCATGGCGGGTGGTCTGAGAGCGAAATGCTCCGGTCGCAGCTCGTCTCCCTCACAGAGCAAAACGGCGCGTTCGACCAGACCTTTGAGTTCGCGCACATTGCCGGGGAAGAGGTATCGGGATAGCTGATCAAGCGCAGCATCCGCCCAATGCAGCGGCTGACGCTGCAGGAAGGCGCAGGCTTTATCGGCAAAGTGTCGAGCCAGAATGAGAATGTCGCCCTGACGTTGGCGCAGGGGCGGCAGCTCAATGGGGAATTGCGCCAGGCGGTAGTAAAGGTCCTCGCGGAACTTCCCCTCGCTGACCAGCATCAACAAGTCTCGATGCGTCGCGGCGACAATGCGAACATCGACTTTATGAGTTTCTGTGGCACCGAGCGGACGAATCTCGCCCTCTTGCAGTACACGTAACAACTTGGCTTGGAGCGATAGCGGCATATCGCCGATTTCATCCAGCAGCAAAGTGCCGCCATTGGCCGCATCGAACAGCCCGGCACGGTCGCGGTCGGCACCAGTGAAGGCCCCCTTGCGATAACCGAACAGCTCGCTCTCGAGCAGACTGTCTGGAAACGCTGCGCAATTTTGCACAATGAAAGAGTGTGTACGTCGCGGCCCAAAATCGTGAATGGCCCGTGCAACCACCTCCTTGCCGGTACCGGTCTCGCCGAGTAACAACACTGTGTATGCGCTGTGTAGCACTTTGCTGATCAGTGAGCAGGTCTTACGTATGCTCTCGCTCTGCCCGACCAGGCCGTAATGGGTGTTACCTGGCACGGCGCCGGGCGCAGGTCGTGATTCATTGGAGGGCCGTTGTATGCGTTGCAGCATATGCAGCTGGCCAAGTGCGAACGATCCAAGCCAACCAAGGGAATCGGCAAAACCTTGCAAGTCGACATGTTGATGACTTGCGCACAATAGCAAACCCTCTACCGCTTTTTGTTGGTTGACGATCGGCACAATCAGGAGGGACTGCCACGCAAGGGCGAGCGGTGGCAAAAAAGTGGTTTCGTGCAGGCTCGCGCTTAGCCCTTCAAGGCATACCACACGGTTTTGGCACAGGACGAATTGCAACAACTGTTCACCACTGTAATCCGTCGGCCGACTCGATACCTCCCGAGTTTGCAAGATACCGTCCAGACACTCGACACTGAGCCCCAGGCAGGTATGGGTAGCATCGAGCAAATACAGTTGCGCCAACTCGCAACCGCTCAGTTCGGCCACCCCACGGGCAAAATTACCCAGCAACGAGTCACGATCCGCCACCCATGACAGACTGGTGAGTTGCGCCAGCAAGGTTTCGGCATAGACCACTGGCTGAGCTATTCGAGTAAGCATTTCGTTCACGTCAAACGAACTCGCAAGCCACGCGGTTACCATCAAGGGTCGCGTGGACGCGCTTGAGGCTTTCCCCGGTAACCATCGCGTCAAGTAATCGGTCGGCCACTGCGGGCAGCACATACTGATCAAGTAAATGGTCGATAAAACGCGCACCGCTATCGACTTGGGTGCAGCGCTCAGCCAGGTGATCAACCAGTTTCTGGCAATAAGTGAAATCAAGCTGGCGGCGATTAAATCGTTCACCCAGACGACCGAGTTTCATCTCGACCAATTCGCGCAAAACCACGCCTGCCACCGGGTAATAGGGCACGACGCGCATGCGCGCCAATAATGCCGGCTTGAAGTGTGCGCTGAGGATCGGTCGGATGGTTTCTTCAAGCACGTCGACTGTCGGTCGTGCGCTCGTTTTGCAAAGGGTACTGATCTGCTCGCTGCCAAGGTTCGACGTCATCAGGATCAGGGTGTTGCGAAAATCAATCTCACGCCCCTCTCCATCATTAGCCACCCCTTTATCAAAGATTTGATAGAACAGATTGAGCACATCAGGGTCAGCCTTCTCGACCTCGTCGAGTAGCACGACAGAGTATGGTTTCTGCCGTACGGCCTCGGTAAGCATGCCGCCCTCTCCATAGCCGACGTAACCCGGAGGTGCACCGATCAGGCGCGAAACTGTGTGCTTTTCCTGGAATTCGGACATGTTGATCGTGGTCATGAAACGATCACCGCCATACAGCAAATCAGCAATCGCCAATGCAGTTTCGGTCTTGCCTACACCGCTAGGCCCCACCAGCAGGAACACGCCCACAGGTGCGTCGGGTTTATTCAGCCCCGCAGCGGTAGCCCGTATCGAGCGATCAAGGGCGTGAACCGCCTGTTCCTGGCCGAGAATGCGGCCACGCATATCCGCAGCGAAGCTGGCGACCTTGACGTTATGCTCACGCGCGAGCTGCGTAATAGGCACACCCGTCCAGGCGCTGACCACTTCGGCCACCAGGCGCGGGCAAACTTCGAAGCTGACCAGCCGCTCTTTGGCTTGAGCCTGGATCAAGGCAAGATGGATTTCATTGAGCGATGTTTCCAGAGCGGCTACGCGTTGCATGCTCCCCGACGTAACGGTTTCGCTCACACCCTCGGCGCTACATGCCTCCCTGGCCCGGGACAGTTGTCGACGCAGTTCCAGCAGATGCTCAGCCAGTGATTTTTGTTCGGTCCAAAGCGCGTCTATCTCGAGCAATTCATTCTCGGCTTCAGCCAGACGTGCCCCCAAGGTACTCAAAGCCTCATGGTCGATGGGCAGACCAGCCTCGGCATCGCGATTCAGCGCTTGACGCTGACGCCTGCCTTCGGCCAGTTCGCCGCGCAATTGCTCAAGCCTTTGCGGGGCTGCGACAAGGCTGATGCGCACGCGAGCGCAAGCCGTATCGAGGACATCGACGGCTTTGTCCGGTAGCTGACGTCCCGCCAGGTAACGGGCAGACAACTCGGCGGCTGCGACCACGGCATCATCACGCAGATAAATACCGTGACTCTTTTCGTAGACCTGAGCCAGACCACGCAAAATGGTTACTGCGTCTCTGATGGTAGGCTCGTGCAGTTGCACCGGCTGAAAGCGACGGGCCAAGGCCGGATCTTTTTCGAAGTACTTTTTGTATTCCGTCCAGGTGGTCGCGGCAATCGTGCGTAATTCTCCACGAGCCAGGACTGGCTTGAGCAAGTTGGCCGCATCGGAGCCACCGGCATTGCCTCCCGCGCCGATCAACATGTGGGCCTCGTCGATAAACAGGATGATCGGTATCGGCGACGCCTTGATCTCGTCGATCACCCCTTTGAGGCGACGTTCAAATTCGCCCTTTATGCTTGCACCAGCCTGCAAGAGCCCCATATCGAGGGACAGCAACTCTACATCCTTGAGGACTTGCGGCACTTCACCGGCGGCGATACGCAAGGCGAGTCCTTCGACGACCGCCGTTTTGCCGACGCCAGCTTCACCCACGACAATCGGGTTGTTCTTGCGCCGGCGTGCAAGGATGTCGACCATCAGACGAATCGCGCCGTCGCGACACAACACCGGATCGAGTCTGCCGTCACGGGCTTGTTGAGTCAGATTGTAAGTGAAGCGCTCCAGCAGCGACTCGCCGGGCTTCGTCGGTTTAGAGGGTGATTCATACTGCGACAGCGCGAACTCTTTCAGCCGATCGGCGCTTAGCCTGGCCAGCAATGGCTGGTAGCGAGTTCCTGCATAGCGCATCGGATTGCGCAACAACGCGAGAATCAATGCGGCCTGTTCGACCTGGGTCTGCCCCAACTCCAGGTTGGCGAGCAGCAATGCATCCTCCAGCCACTGTATAAGCTCCGGCGCGAAAACAGGGTTGCGCGAAGCGCTCTGCTCCAGCTGTGGCTGCAGGGCGACACTCAATTCGCCAACGTCTACCTGCGCGTCCTGCAATGCAAGGGCGAGCATGCTTTGCGGTCGCTCGAGCAACTCCAGCAGCAAGTCCTCAAGAAGTACTTTGCTACCGCCACGAGCAACGCAGCGCTCGGCCGAACGTTCAAGGTCACGTCGAGTTTCGGCTTCCAGCGCCTGAATCAGTTGTTGCAGGTCAACGTTACTCATGTCTGATACTTCCTAAATGGATTTTGCTGCCCAAGATCACTACGCCATTCGCCTTTTCGCGGCCCAGCCAACTGGTCCAGCCCAGGTGACAGGTGTTCTGTTCACCGATGCGCAGGTCGCGGATTTCCTCCTGGCAAAGAACAAGGCGAATGTCGTAATCGAGCGGATCACGCAGGCTGAAACGCACCAGTGCACAGAGGGGCTGATAGCCGGAACCAACGGGCAGAAACTCGTGAAAACGCTGCCAGTCCAGCTCGGCGATGTGGATACGGAACTTGCCGCTGCGGTCGCATACGTATTCGCCGAGCACCAAGTCTTCGCTGAGCACGCTGTTGCCGCCGCCCAGTCGGTTACGCTGCTCATGGAGAATTTGCACACGACGTTGGACACACTGTTCGATGAACAACTCTTCGTGCTTGAAGTAGTAACGCAGTACCGCTTCGATCAGGGCTGCCGAGTGCGCCCGCAGGCTGAGCAATCCGAGGTACGGCAGCAGGCGTTTCCAGTTCAGGTCCTTGGACTTGCGGATCTCCTCGCCACCAAGACCTACGAGTGCAAAAAGCTGCGCGGAGAAAGGGTCCAACGCGCCACTGCGGAAGCTCGCGCGATAGCGATATTTGCGCCAGATCGGCAACAACAATCGTTGAAGACGATCATGGAACAGATCGAGAAAGCTACGTGTCGGGTTGCCGTCCTCGCTGTCGCCTAAAGCCTGTTCACCATAAAACGCTGGCAGTGGCGAACCGGAGCCAACCAGGCTGATCAGATTGAAGCGCAGGCGAGCGCGCAGTTGCCCATGTTCTTCGAAAAACATCACTCGATCGACGTCACTGCCGGGGAAGCCAAAACTCGGGTTGGCCTGAAACTCCAATTGCTCGTACAACTCGTCTTCGCTCAAATGCGGATGCGCATCGCGAAGGCGATCTATCACTAACGCCACGGCCTGAAACAATGAGTATTCGCGTATGCATCGGGTCAGCCCGCTCAGAGCAGAGGCTGTTGGCCCATTCGGGGCGTCCATTCGTAAACCTCTCCTTGTTTACTGATTACCCGCAGCTCGTGATACGAGTTGAGGCTGGCGTAAAGTGCGAAAAACTCGTTAAGCACCGAGGCGAAAACGAACAGATCGCCTTCGCCGATATAACCTTCAGGATCGATGCTCAACTCCGTGCGCACCCCGCGCACCGGCAACCCCTGATACAGGCGATCCACTGGCCAGTGTTTGATTGATTTGAGCCCGCCAAGCAGCCGCTTACTGACTCGCTCGGCGTGCTGGTCGTAATAGCGCGGCAGATCATAGGTTTCGAGAATCACCTTGAGTGCGTTGACGTCTGCCAACGACAGGTAGTTGAGCGACATATTGCTGATCAGCTTCCACAGGAAGTCGTGGTTCAGCGGCGGCGCAAAGCTCGGCGTGGCCTTGGTGATATTGCGAAAACTGAGAAACTCGGGAGTACCCTGGCAAGATTGGTTGATTTGCCCCAGCTTGAGCTTGCTAGGCAGGTTCTGATTGGTACACATCAACTCGATCGACAGCGTTTGGTGAGCGTCCGGGTGACAAGTGCCAAAACTCAAGTAAGTGTCGAGACCGTCATGCGACAGGGAAGAACGATGTCGAATGCTGTAATGCCGGCGGGCATGGGGGACGTCGAAACTGGGGTCGTGCGCAAACGACTCAAACGGCACGTACTCCTCGTAATCGACTCCGCCCGGATTCCAGCCAGTAATGCCGTTGACGGAAAACACTCCGCAGTTTTCGAGATCGAATTCAGCAGGCAACAGGAGATACTCGTCCTGTTTGCCATCCAGGCGAATTGGCAGAGCATGATGCTCGAACAGGTTGGCGATTGGCGTGCAGTGCAGTTTCACGTTATCCAGAGTGGGACGCACATGCTGTATGCCACCTTTGCGAATATCGAAGCGCAACTCCAGGCCACACATCTGCTTGAGGCTGTCCTTTGGCAACGCATTGAACAGGCCCAGACCGTTGATATCGACGAAAAGGAACTTGTCCTGGAAGGCGAAATACTCCTGCAGATAGCGATATCCGCGGAAGGTGTTTAGCGGATAGGGGATTAACGCCTCGTCCTCGGCAAAACCAACAGGTTGCACATGGTTGGCGGGCAACTTGAAAGCCAGAGGCTTGCCATCGATGCCATTAACAGGCTTGCCGGCTCCGTCCAGGGGAATCAACTCGATGTCTTTCAGATGGCGTAAAAGGTTGAGATAGAGCATCTGACTGATATAGCGCTCACCGCAGAAGTGTAGGCGAAGACGACTCAGCTCCAACTCGCCAAGGTGCCCTTCAGCACTTACTTCCACACGCAGGCTCAACAATGATTCTTCGCCTTTTACCGAGTAGTTCAGCGCTGCCAGACGCAGCGGCAGCACTTCGGTGGCGTAGCAGGTACGGAAGCGGCAGATCACACCGTCGACTTTCGAACTCTCGACCGGCGTATCACGCGCAACGGTCCGCGCAGGCCCCGCACGCTCCAGTGGGTCAAACTGCAAAATGCTGAACGAGGGCAGTGGCCGCATATAGTTGGGCCATAGCAGTTGCATCAGTGAGTGGCTAAGCTCTGGCAACTCGTCATCAAGCTTCTGCCGCAAACGGCCTGTCAGGAAGGCAAAGCCCTCAAGTAACCGCTCCACATCAGGATCCCGCCCGGACTGCCCCAGGAACGGCGCAAGCGCAGGGCTACGCTCGGCGAAACGGCGACCCAGTTGGCGAAGTGCGGTAAGTTCGCTTTGGTAGTAGTGGTTAAAGGACACGGTGTATATCCCTGATAGTGGAACTCATTAGTAAAGCGCCCTGTAGTGCGTTGTCGCAGGGATGGCAGCTATTTGCCCTGCCATGTGCTAATGCGATTACAGGACCCGTACACCGCACATCTTTTATAGGTCGACAAAAATCGCCCGACACCGGATGTGCAGGTCCGTAAATCACAAAGGCAATCACGTAAAACAAGTTTAATAAGCGCGGCGATAGACAGACTGTCTTTGAAAATCTGCTGTCCGGCTCTCCCCTTGGCGTGTCAAATTTCTCCGTCAGAACACACTGATGATCGGATTGCTGCCGTGACCAACGTGTGGGCAGGCAGTTGAGTCTGTGACACGCGCTGCGGGCTTACCGGACATGGAGTCTCCTTAATTAATTTTGATTTGGCCGCCGCCATCCAGGCGCGCGGCGAAACTGACCTGGGACTTGAAACCATCAACTTCCAATAAGCCCTCAATACTGAATGACAGGCGAAGTTGATCGTTATCGCGCGGCAGGGAAATAACCTGCACGTTGCTCAAGCGTGGCTCATAGGCTTCAATAAAGCGTTCGATGGCCCGGCGGGCTTGACTCAGAGCGTCGTGCAGACTAAGACGCATATCATTGAGATCCGGTAGCCCGTAGTCGGCCAGCGTTTGCACGCTGCCCGCGCGGGTACTGAGCATCTTGGCAAGGTGGGCAGCCACCGAAGCCGTCGCAGAGGCCTCGCGGCTCCATTTGACACGTTTTTCCGCATCACCGTTCAGCCGTTCGAAAAGGCTGCCATACCCACTCATGAGTCAAACTCCGCTTACTCTTTGTCCAGCTTGCCAACCAGCGACAGCGTGAAATCAGCCCCCATGTACTTGAAGTGTGGGCGCACGTTCAGGCTGACGCGGTACCAGCCCGGCTCACCATCAACATCGCTGACGACGATTTGTGCCGCTCGCAACGGACGACGACCACGAACTTCAGCACCAGGGTTTTCCTGGTCGGCAACATACTGGCGAATCCATTTATTAAGTTCCAATTCGAGGTCAGTGCGCTCCTTCCATGAACCTAGTTGTTCACGCTGAAGTACTTTCAGGTAATGGGCCAAACGGTTGACTATCATCATGTAAGGCAATTGGCTGCCGAGCTTGTAATTCAGCTCGGCGACTTTGCCTTCGGCGCTGTTGCCGAACAATTTCGGCTTCTGCACGGAGCTTGCGGAGAAGAATGCCGCGTTATCGGAACCTTTACGCATTGTCAGGGAGATGAAGCCCTCCTCGGCCAGTTCGTATTCTCGACGATCAGAAACCAATACCTCGGTCGGAATCTTGGTTTCAATCTCGCCCATGCTTTCGAAGTGGTGCAACGGTAGGTCTTCGACCGCACCGCCGCTCTGTGGGCCGACGATGTTCGGGCACCAACGGAACTTGGCAAAACTGTCGGTCAGCCTTGTGCCAAACGCGTATGCGGTATTGCCCCACAAATAGTGCTCGTGGCTGTTGACAACGTTTTCTTTGTATACGAATGATTTGACCGGATTTTCTTCAGGATCGTATGGGTTGCGCAGGAGGAAACGCGGCAAGGTGAGACCCACGTAACGAGAATCTTCAGACTGGCGGAAGCTCTGCCACTTGGCAAATTGCGGGCCATCGAAATGATCCTTCAAATCTTTGAGGTCCGGCAGGCCGGTAAAGCTCTCCAAGCCAAAAAATTTCGGGCCGGCAGCAGCAATGAATGGTGCATGAGACATGCACGCCACACTAGACACGTACTGCATTAACTTCACGTCTGGCGAACTTGGGGATATGAAATAATTTGCAATGACTGCGCCCACCGGCTGACCACCGAACTGACCGTACTCCGCAGTGTAGATATGCTTGTACAAGCCCGCCTGGGTTACTTCCGGGGAGTCCTCGAAATCGTCCAGCAGGTCGTCTTTGGAGACGTTGAGGATTTCGATCTTGATGTTTTCACGGAAGTTGGTGCGTTCGACCAACAACTGCAAGCCACGCCAGGACGACTCAAGTGCCTGAAAGTCAGGGTGATGAAGAATCTCGTCCATCTGATGACTGAGCTTGGCGTCGATCTCGGCAATCATACGGTCAACCATGGCTTTCTTGACCGGTTCACCGTCGTTCTGTGGCTTGAGCAGCTCCTCGATGAATGCTGATACGCCACGTTTGGCTATACCGTAGGCTTCGTCGTCCGGAGTCAGACGTGTTTCGGCGATGATACTGTCGAGAATACTGTACCCGCTGTTCTCGGCTTTACTCTGTTGTGCTGCGCTGATAGTCATAGTGTCGGTTTCCTTCGCTGATACAAACTCAAGCGTTCTGCGTTGCGTGATTCAAGCCCAGCTCACCCAATACGCGGGTACGGGATTCGTCATCGGCAAGAGCGCCTTCGATGGCTTTGCGGAACGCGGGCGCATTACCCAGCGGCCCCTTGAGCGCTACCAAAGCGTCACGCAGCTCCATCAGTTTTTTCAGCTCAGGTACCTGCGCGACCAGGCTCGCCGGGTTAAAGTCCTTCATCGCGTCGATACACACTTCTATCGCCAACTCTTCAGGCCCACCCTCTTCCTGCAGACGATTTGGCACGCTCAGTTGCAGCCGCAGCTCCTGCTTGGCCAGCACTTCGTCAAATGTCACTTTGTCAATGTTGATCGGTTTACGATCTTCAACTTTGCGCTCATCTTTACGATGGGTGTAGTCACCTATTGCCAGCAGTTTCAGTGGCAGCTCTATCTCCTCCTGAGCACCGCCGGTCGCGGGCTTGAAAGTGACATTGATGCGTTCTTTAGGGGCTACGGAGCCTTGTTTGGCCATAGCTTTTCTCCTAGCGTTGGGGCCCAGGGGCCTATTCAAGTACCACTTCGAGGTCGAGATGGCACAGCCTGCGATAAATCTCATCTTTGCACTCACGCACGGCCTGGTTTTGCGGCAGCAACTCGCAGCAGCTATGCAGCAACTGCAAGACATCCAGCGCAAGATCTGGCTCCCAGACAATCAGACCTGAGTTCTGCAATGTCTGGTCCAGCGTTTCGAGTTGGGTCTTGGCCAGTTCGTATTTTTTGGCCATGAAGCACAGACGGGCGAGAGAGAACTGCCAGAAAAATCGGACGCGTCCACCGTGAGCGGTTTGCAGGCCTTGCTTGAAGATCTGCACCGCGACCTTGAGGCCGTCCTTGCGCAAAATGGGTAGGACATCATCGAGCGCCTGCTCCCAAGCAGGCTGGGTGTCCGAGACCTCAACCTTGCGCGGCGCACTTTTCGCTTGCAGGTGCGACATCACGCTCGCGCTGATCCATGCGCGAGTAGCTGGATCAGCAAATGGGATACCATCGTGGTAGCGCAACTCGATGATGCCGGGCAGACGCTGGATCAACAGCGCGAAATGGATTTCTACTTCACGCATAGCCATCTCGGCATTCAGCCGTTGCAGGCATTCCCACACCATTCGGTGGCCGTCAAACCAGAATGGCGCCTTTGCCAGACTAGCCTCCATCTCGACCAAAAGATCGGCATATTCGCCCCTGTCATAGCGATCCTGATAGGCCTTGAGTTTGTCGGTTGGCAACCCGCGCAATGCGGTGATTTGCTCGGCGTTGCGTTCGGGAAGCACATCTATCGGCAGCCACAACAAGGTACGATTGAGGCGCAGGGCACGCAGATCAGTGGCCTTCTGCTTGAGCCACCACGCACACAACGGGCGCGCGCCCTCCTGTTGAGCCCGAAGCGCCTTATTGGCTTCCTTCTCGCTATCGATCAACACACCTGCGGCGAACAACTGATTTGCAACCTGTTTGACTTGGGCAACGGCAGCGCCCACCACCCCAGGATCCGGTTGGTTATCAGCAGCCCGCTGGAGCATATTTTTCAGACGACGACAGATCGGTAGCAGTAGCGGCGCTTCATCACCCAGGCACTCCGTGCATACGGCATCAAGCCCCTCAAGGTGTTCCAGCAGGCGACGAAACAGTGGTAGCTGTTCTTTAACCGCAACATTCTCATTGAGAACCTGCTCAAGACGAGGCACCAACCAGCCAATGGCCGCTGCACGCGTACGAGCCTTGCGTGGGTAAACATCTGCCCAGTGGTTTTCGCAAAGCCGATGGAGCAGCCCGAGACCCGCCATGAGCCCCTGAAAAGACTCACATTGGTATAAGGCCCATACCAGCCAGGCAGCTACACGCAAATCCTTGGATTGGGAGCGAAGCAGGTCCTCACTGTTTTCACGAATTTTCAGCCAGTCAATCTGACCACTTTCGTGCATGGACTGGGCTTTACTCAGCTCGCTTTCCAATGCCTCATACTCACTGCAAAAGCGCACGTCTTCACCCGCAAAACTTTTGCTGGAGACTGAGGCTTTTGCGAGTGCCAGGTAATGAGCAGAAAGCTTACTGGAATACGTCATCTGTGCTCTATGGTTAAGACTACGTTGATTTAGGTTTGATTAGTGGCCGTACCTTCAATCACATTACTGACAGGAGGCGCATGGCGAAAAAAACCAATGCCATATATGAAATGCGATTAACGCTCGCACCACAACAGGACAAATCCGAAAACCCTGTAGGAATTATCTCGAACATCTATCGCTCGTTATTCGCCACATAAAAACAACATCATATAGCCACTATGCGCAAGATGCTGCGCATATAAATATAAATACACCGATAAAAAGTCCGCCACCTAGCAAGTACTTAAAGGAATATGGAAAGCTGCGCAACAAGTGGCACTGGCATGCGCAAACTGTTGCGCACTTTCGCACGAAAAAACATTTGAGTTTACGATGCAGAACAACATTCCCCTTCTCCCAACCCCGGTTTATCTAGCCCTGACCGTTTCTGGCACGGAACTTGGCAATACATATGAACTCGGTAGCCACTATCTATCTGCCGGGTCGGTATAAACCGAAAAAACTCATCAAGGAGTACAACCATGGCTACACCCGCGTACATGTCCGTCACAGGGGAAAAGCAAGGCCTGATCACCGCTGGCGCTTTCACGTCCGATTCGGTAGGCAATACCTATCAGGAGGGCCATGAAGACCAGGTCATGATTCAGGCCTTCAGCCACGACGTAATCATTCCGCGAGATCCACAGTCCGGGCAGCCTACCGGCCAGCGTATCCACAAACCCGCGACCATCACCAAGGTTTTCGACAAGTCTTCGCCGTTACTGCAAGCGGCCCTGACCACTGGCGAGCGCATTACCGAGATCGTCATCCAGTGGTACCGCACTTCCGGCAAAGGTGTCCAGGAGCACTACTACACCACCAAGCTGGAGGACGCGATCATCGTCGCTATCAACAACACGATGCACAACTGCCAAGACCCGGACAATGCGCAGTTCACGCATCTGGAAGAGGTGCAGTTCACCTACCGCAAAATCACCTGGACTCACGAAGTCTCCGGAACCTCTGGCTCCGATGACTGGCGTGTACCCGTCGCAGGCTGATCGACTCCTGTATCGACCAGCGCTGCTGGTCGGTACTTTTTCGCTTTTTAAGATTTTTTGCGTTTGCCATCGCCCTTCGGGTCATTGGCAAACGCCTAGACCTCAATAGGAACAAGGGATGTTCGCGCCAGCCAATCAAACTCACTTCTCTTTGACCATCGAGGGCTTTGCCAGCGATTTGCAGGTAGCGTCC
>NZ_JBGLYM010000025.1:0-99944 GCF_047303955.1 Pseudomonas sp. Pseusp88
TCCAGTTACACGCCGGCCTGGCGGGCATGGCCGTGGGCCTGCAAGCGGCGATATTCGAAAACATGCATTTATCCGGGAGGGATTGGCAGGGCATAACCCTTCTACCACCAATCCCTCCATGACAACTGGATCCATCCCAAGCAACCCGGCGAATTGCCCGACGATCGAAGCAGCCAAAACCACCCGGCGGACTTCGTCTACACCGTAGGAACATTCTCCGCCGTCACTCAGTCAAAGCCCTGCTTTTAATCGGCAAGAGAAAGCCCCAATGAAGATTTCACAAGGTATTGTTCTGGCAATCCTAATGACACTGTCGGCAACCCCGGCCTTCGCGTTCAATCTAAACGACGCCGCCAATGCGGTTTCCGGCGCCACTGGCAACAGTCAGCAGGCGACCCAGGCGACGGGATTGATCACTACACTCGGCAACAATCTCAATGTCACACCACAACAGGCTGTCGGCGGTACACGCGCTTTGCTGGGGTTGGCCAAGAATAAGCTGTCCGGCAATGACTACAGCCAGCTAAGCCAATACGTACCGGGTCTGGATCAACTGACCGGTGCCGGTGCATTGGGTGGCCTGGGCGGTATCCTGGGCAATTCCGGGGGGAGCGCGGCAGGCAATGTGAAGAGCATGGCCGACGTCAACAAGACGTTCAGCGCCCTGGGCATGGACAGTTCCATGGTTGGCCAGTTTGTCCCGGTGATCCTGGAATACCTGGGCGGACAAGGTGTTGGTGGTTCGACGCTGAAAAATCTGGGCAGTATCTGGGGTGCGGGGAGCTGACTTTGCTCTAGGCGTGGGGACTGTCCCAATAGCGCTTATACATCCCCAATTTCTTCTTCACCACCCGGGGCAGGCGCTTTTCCTGCTTGCTCAGTTTGTAGGCCAACAGCTTCACGGCATTGCGCAGGATAGCCAGAGGCCACAACCACAGGCGGCGCCAGCCAAGGAATTTGAGCTCGGATTTGACGTAGCGCAGGCCCTCCCCGCCTACCCCGCCGAAGGTTGCGTATATCCATGACTCACGGGACTGAAATACGCCAATGTCGAAGTAGCGGGAGAACTCTTCGCGCAGACTGTAGTTATGGGAATGGCGACATACAGCCGAACCCTCGTAGGCGACTTTCCAGCCGGCCAGGAGCATGCGCGCAGTGACGTACATGTCTTCGGAGAGGATCACGTGACTGGGAAAGCCACCGACAGCTAGCAACGCCTCTTGGCGGTAGGCGGCGAAAGAGTTGGACATGAAGGGCGTCTTGATCCCCAGTTGCGGTGCGTCGGCCAGGGTCTTGATCTGTGAGACCGGCGGGTAGTTGAACAGCCGCGCATGCTGGGCCAGCAGGTTGGCATTCTTGTGGGGCAACTGTCGGCCGCAGACGGCGCCAACCTTGGGATCGGCGAAGGGCAGAAGAATATTGGCGATGGCGTCGGGGTCTTCGACGTAAGCGTCCTGCGTCAGGTAGACGTAGACGTCGTAGTCGGGATGGCGGTTGACCATCATTTGCCGGGTGCCGCCGTGGTTGAAATCCTTGCTGTCGATGCGCATCACATTCGCGCAACGCGACTGAGCCAGCTCGAGCGTACCATCGGACGAGCTGGAGTCGACGATCAAGGTGTCGAAACGGGCGGTTTGCGTCAACAGGGAATCGAGTAATCGTTCCAGATCCTGACACCCGTTGTAGGTCGGGATAACGCAGGCCACTCTCAAGAACTGCATAACAATACTCCGGGGCGAAAACAGGACACCCAATTTGTCAGCAGTCTTGAGGGTAGTTCAGATCAGCCAAAAACCTCGCTCAGCGGGATGAAGTTGAGCAGATCGCCCTCGGCCACGGTGCTGCCTTCACGCACTTCGATCAGGCCGTCGGCCCAGGCGGCACTGCGCAGCACCCCGGAACTCTGGTTGCGATAGAACACCGCCCGGCCCTGTTCCAGGCGCCCGCGCAGGTACTCGCGGCGGTTGCCCGGCTTGCTCCAGACGAACCCGGCGGGCACCTTGAATTGCAGCGGCTGCACGTCGCTCACGCCCTGACGGCGCAGCAGGTACGGTCGGGCGAGCAAGGCAAAGGTCACCAGGGTCGACGCCGGATTGCCCGGCAGGCCGATCACCGGCACGCCGCGAAAATGACCGAAGGTCAGCGGTTTGCCCGGCTTGATCGCCAGCTTCCACAGCGCCAGTTCGCCCTCTTCGCGCAAGGCATGGCCGAGGAAATCCGCCTCGCCAACGGACACGCCGCCGGTGGACAGAATCAGGTCGACGTCGTGCAAGGCACCCAGGGCCGCCCGGGTCTTGTCCAGATCGTCCGGTAGAATCCCGGCATCGATCACCTCGCACTCCAGGCGCTTGAGCCAGCTGCACAGCAATACCCGGTTGCTGTTGTAGATCTGCCCCGGCCCCAGAGGCTGGCCTGGCTCGATCAGCTCATCACCGGTGGAGAGTACGGCAACCCGTACCCGGCGCACCACCTTCAACTCAGCCTGGCCCAGGGAAGCGCATAGCCCAAGCTCCACGGGGCCCAGCCGAGTACCCGCGGCCAGGACCCTGTCGCCAACGCGGGTTTCCTGACCCTGGGGGCGAATGTTCTGACCCGGGCTCAGCGCTTCGGTGAAGCGCACACACTGATCATCGAGTACCTCGGCGTTTTCCTGCATTTCCACGCAGTCGGCGCCTTCCGGCACAGGCGCGCCGGTAAAGATGCGGGCGCAGGTGCCGGGTTCAAGAGGCTGAGGCGCCTGACCAGCGAAAATTCGCTGACTGACCCGCAGGGGCTCGCCAGCCCAGTCAGACAGGCGCAGGGCATAGCCGTCCATGGCGCTGTTCGGCCAGGGCGGCAGGTCGAGACTGGAGACCATATCCTCGGCCAGTACCCGGCCCTGAGCCGCAGCCAGGGGCACGCTGTCATGCTCACGAATCGTCGCAGCCTCGGCCATCTCCATCAGACGGGCAAAGGCCTGTTCAACCGGCAACAGACTCATCGCGCGTTACCCTCGGGTCGCGCAGGGTTCGGCCTGCTTGAGGTGCGGCACGAAGTTGCACGGGCGGAAGCGGTTATCCAGTTGCTGCGCAAGAATGCCATCCCAGCCGGTGCGCACCGCATTGGTCGAGCCTGGCAGGCAGCAGACCAGCGTGCCATTGGCCAGGCCGGCCAACGCGCGGGATTGAATGGTGGAGGTGCCGATATCCGGTACGGAAATCTGCCGGAACAGCTCGCCAAAGCCATCGACCTGCTTGTCCAGCAGGCAGGCCACGGCTTCCGGCGTGCTGTCACGGCCGGTGAAACCGGTGCCGCCCGTGATCAACACAACCTGCACTTGGTCATCGGCGATCCAGGTCGCGACCTGGGCGCGGATCTTGTACAGGTCGTCTTTGAGCAGCACACGCTCGATCAGGCTGTGCCCGGCGTCGCTCAAGCGGTCGACAAACATCTGACCAGAGGTATCGGTTTCCCGGGTGCGGGTGTCGCTGACCGTCAGCACGGCAATATTCAGGGGTACGAAGGGGGTGTCAGCCTTGGCTTTCATCGGCTCGATCCAGTTGTAGAGGAAACAGGCCGGTGTTATATCACAGCACTCCTTTTCACTGCCTCGATTGAGTCCGTCATGACCACTCCTTGCCCCCTGCCCCCTTGTTCGATCCTGTTGCTGGCCGGCGGCCAGGGCCAGCGCATGGGCGGCCGCGACAAGGGTCTGATCGACTGGCGCGGCGAGCCGTTGATCCAGCACATACAGCGACTGGTGCGTCCGCTGACCGACGATCTGATCATTTCCTGCAACCGCAATATGGAGCGCTACGCGGCCTACGCCGATCGTCTGGTGCAGGACAACAACGATGATTTCAACGGCCCCTTCGCGGGGATTCGCGCCGGTCTGCCGTTGGCACGCCATGGCTATATGCTGGTACTGCCCTGCGATGTGCCGTTGATCGATGCCGCCCTCGTCGAGGGCCTGCGGGAGGCTGCCAGTGCCCACCCCGGCCAGCCGGTGATGGTGCGCGATGGTGAGCACTGGCAGCCGCTGTTGTGCATCATCCCCACCGAGCACGCTGCCGCCGTGGAAGCCGCCTGGCAGGCGGGTGAGCGTAGCCCGCGCCGGGTCCTGGAGAGGCTCGGTGGCATCGCCCTGCAATGCCCGGCAGGCGATCCGCGCCTGGCCAACCTCAACACCCCGGATTTGCTTAGTCAGGCGACTCTCTGACACCATCGGCAATACTTCATGGAACTTGCCTTGCACGCAAACGTCTGAAACTTCAGTATTTGCAGAATTTCAACCGGAGACACAGTCATGATCAAACGGAATATTTACGCAGCCACGCTGCTCGCAGTCAGCCTGGCATCCCTGGCGGGCTGCTCTACGCCTACTGTGATCACGCTGAACGATGGCCGTGAAATCCAGGCTGTCGACTCGCCGAAGTACGATGAAAAGTCGGGATTCTACGAGTTCAAGCAGCTGGACGGCAAGGAAACCCGCGTCAACAAGGATCAGGTCCGCACCGTCAAGGACCTCTGATTGCTTCGCGCTTCAGACGTAAAAACGAAACGCCCCGACTGGTTCGGGGCGTTTTTTTTGTAGCCAGCGGTTACTTTTGGCTTGGGCACCGTGGGAGCGAGGCTTGCCCTCGAAAGCAGCATTTCATGCGAAGAGATGCGTCGAGTTTACCGGCCTCTTCGCGGGCAAGCCTCGCTCCAACGGCTCCTCACCACGCCAGTTTCAGCTCACTCTCGAAAAACCGCCCCTGCCCCGTCACCGGATCGACAAAGCGCAAGCTCTGCGCAAGCAGTTTCAGCGGCTGACTGAAGTCATCCACGGCGTCCTTGAGCACATCGGGATAGAAAGGATCATTCTGGATCCCTGCCCCCAGCGCCGCCATGTGCACACGCAACTGATGCTTTTTGCCGGTGACCGGATACAGGCCATAGCGCCACCAGTCACCGTTACGCTCACAGACTTCGATGCGCGTTTCGGTATTGCTCGGCCCAGGCGCCTCCTGCATGCGAAAGAACGGCTCGCCATCAATCAGACGGCTTTGGTGCAGGCGCGGGAAATCAAGTTGTGGCAAGGCACGGGCGATGGCTTCGTAGCGTTTATCGATCTTTCGTGTAGGAAACAGCGCCTGATAAGCGGAACGAGTGTCCTTGCGCGCGGAAAACAGCACCAGCCCGGCGGTGTGTCGGTCGATGCGGTGCAGCGGCACCAGGTCCGGATTATCGAAGCGGCGAATCAGGCGGCGTAGCAAGGTCTGCTCGACGTATTCTCCGGCCGGTGTCACTGGCAAAAAATGCGGTTTGTCGGCTACCAACAGATGCTCGTCGGCATAAATGATCGTTTCCTCGACGGGGATCGGCGTTTCATTGGGCACTTCGCGAAAGTAATGAATGCGCAGGCCCTCGCGATACGCCAGCTGCCCGGTGATCGGCGCACCATCGGCATCCAATACCCGGCCACGGGCGATACGGTCCAGCCACTGCTCGCGACTGATGGCGGCAAAACGCTCACATAGACAGTCGAGTACCGTGGCCCAAGGGCCGGGTGGCAGATACAGGGTACTGGCCTGGTGGTCGGCAGCATTGAAAACGGCGGTGGACATGTAGGACTCTCGCAAGCGACAAGCGCGCATTGTCCCTCAAGCATCCCCGCCGGGCTACGCCCGCTTGCGTTCGACACAGGCTTTGAGCCAATGCAGCACATCAACCGGCTGCCAACGCGTGGCGTCATACAAGGCATACAACTGCCCCTGATAACCCACTACATCCAGTCGGCGATGAAAGCCGGCGCGCTGAAACAACGCTTCGACTTCAGCAAAACAGGTATTGAAATGCAGCCGATTGAACGGTGTCAGGGACTCCAGCACCAGGCCATCCAGGCGCAGTTCGAGCACTGCTTCGCAGACCCTGTCGACCGGCATGCGATTGACGCTGGCTTTGAGTTGTTCGACGTTAACCATGGTGTCACCTCTTTACAGTTTTCCCATTCGTTCAATCGGGAATCGTCGAGGCTGTCAACATCGAGGAAGCAAATCAGAAAAGGACTACGCCTGAAGAAACGCCACCACTTGGTCGGCATTGAAAGGCCAGTCCAGTTCAGCACCGGTGTCGACCCGGCGCAGCACCGGAATGCGCAAACCATAGGTTTCGAACATCGCTTCGCTTTCACCGATATCGATCAACTCCACCAACAGGCCGTGCTCGACCAACGGGAACAGTTCGGCTTCGGCGATTTCGCACAGATGGCAGCCCAGGGTACCGAACAACTGGCATTCGGGTGGCATGCGATGACCCTCCAGCAGGGGAATGGGCAGTCATTCTAGGACCGCCCGGCAAGGCGCGTCGAGGGCCACTCAGGTCGTCAACCGCTCACGTGTCCTGAAGTGGCGCTTGCAGAACCGCGTGGCGCGATCCAGCACCGGTTTTTCAAAGCAGTGGTAGCCGACCCAGCCGTAGCACAGCACGGCGATGAACATCAGGCTCACAAAGCCCAGGTTGTCCCACGGGCTCTGGGACCAGACTCCCAGCCATTGCCAGACGCGCCCGATCACCCCCAGCACCAACAAGTGCGATAGATAGATGGTGTAGGACATGTCGCCAACCGCGACCCAGAACTTCGGCATGCGCAGGAGTCCACGGCGCTCCAGGAGGGCCAGGCTGAATACCAGGCCGCCAAATGCCGTGCCGACCAACAGCATGCGCATGACCCCTTCACTGTCGAACAGGCGCAGCCAGCCAATCAGCGCAATGCCTGGTACGACTATCAGCGCAAGTGCGCCCAGCACCACGATGGCGGGAATCCGCGCACTGTGGCGGCTGTAGAACAACAGGGCCAGGGCCGCGCCGACAATAAATTCCAGGGCATAGGGATGCAGCATGATCTGCAGCGCGGAGGCATAGTCATGCCAGTCCCAACCGCCATTGAACAGCAGCAGGATCAGCGCCCAGGCCATCAGCAGCAACGGCAGCCAGCGCTCACGCAGACACATCAGCACGGTGAAGACCAGGTAGAACCATAGCTCGAACACCAGGGACCAGGCGACCATGACCAGCAGAACCTTGTCACTGGGCAGCAACAGGAACGACATCAACAGGTTGGATGAGCCATGACTGCTGTTGACCATGCCCGGTTGCAGCAGATAGACCGCCAGGGTCAGGAAGAAGTACAGCCAGTAGGTGGGATAGATGCGCGACAGGCGATTGAACAGGAAACGCTGGGACTGCACGCCATCCTGAAAGCGTCCGCGACTGACGATCACCATGACGAAGCCACTGATGATGAAGAACAGGTCCACGCCCAACTGGAAAAAATCCAGCCAGGACGGCAAGAGAATGTCGCCGCCGGAGTACTTGGCCTCGACCGACATCATGTGAAACAGCACAACGCCCAGAACCGCCACGCCTCTCAGGCCCTGCAGGGAAAACAGTCGCTCCATGCTCCTCTCCGTGCCCTGACCGGTCGCCCGTGACGGTGACCGGTACTACCAGACTGCGAGTTGGAGCATAGGCGATGACATGCAGCAGCGCGTTAATCAGCGCTGACCGCGCCGATCTTGTGAATCGACAGATCCGCACCGTAATACTCCTGCTCCTGGCTCAGGCGCAGGCCCAGCGTGCATTTGATCGCGCCATACACGGCAAAGCCGCCGATAAGCGCCACCAGCACGCCCAGGCCGGTGCCGATCAACTGGCTGACCAGACTCACGCCACCCAGCCCCCCCAATGCCCTCTGGCCGAAAATCCCGCAGGCGATGCCGCCCCAGACGCCGCACAGACCATGCAACGGCCAGACACCCAATACATCGTCGATCTTCCAGCGAACCTGGGCTGCCGTGAAGCACCAGACAAACAGCGCCCCGGCAATCACCCCGGTCGCCAGGGCGCCGATGGGATGCATCAGATCAGAACCCGCGCACACCGCGACAAGCCCGGCCAACGGGCCGTTATGCAGAAAGCCGGGGTCATTGCGCCCCACCACCAGCGCCGCCACGGTGCCACCCACCATGGCCAGCAGCGAGTTGACCGCCACCAGGCCACTGAGGCCCTGCAGGCTTTGCGCACTCATCACGTTGAAACCGAACCAGCCGACGATCAGAATCCACGAGCCCAGGGCCAGGAACGGGATGCTCGACGGAGGATAGGCGACCAGGCGACCTTCGCGGTAACGACCATGACGCGGGCCCAGCAGCAATACCGCCGCCAGCGCCAGCCAGCCCCCCATGGCGTGGACTACCACGGACCCGGCGAAATCATGGAAGCTGGCGCCGAATGCCTGTAACAGCCAGGCTTGCAGGCCCAGGTTGCCGTTCCACACCACGCCCTCGAAGAACGGATAGATAAATGCCACGATCAGCACGGTGGCGCACAATTGCGGCGCAAAACGTGCACGCTCGGCAATACCGCCGGAAATGATTGCCGGAATCGCTGCGGCAAAGGTCAGCAGAAAGAAGAATTTCACCAGGGCGTAGCCATGGTCGGCACTGATCACTGCCGCCGGCTGGACAAAGCTCACGCCATAGGCGATCCAGTAGCCTATAAAGAAATAGGCCAGGGTCGAGACGGCAAAATCACTGAGGATCTTTGACAAGGCATTGACCTGGTTCTTCTGCCGGACCGTGCCGACCTCCAGGAACGCAAATCCGGCGTGCATGGCCAGAACCATGACCGCGCCGAGCAAAAGAAACAGGGTATTGGAGCTATGGACAAGGGTGTCCACAGCGCTCTGTACATTTTCCATCGAGGGGCAGACCTGCAAGTAAAGGAAAAGCACCAAAGCGGAACACATTCTCTGCCGACGCACCTGTTTGGCGCCAAAACCGTTTAAGGCCCAACACAGCCCATGAACCTATTTGGCGCAGCAGAAGATTGATCGCCCGGGTTTTTTTCTCGAATTTTATGATTTTGAAGTAAGGTTTCGGCTTTGGCGCCGCTACCGGCGCCCTTGATTGGCGCGATCGCCTCCATGGCGCACCAACAGGAAGCAAAAGCTATACCAGTCAGCGCCGCGGCCTGGCGGGACAAGCCGACTGAACCTTCGCCAACCTGCTGTACTCGAAACATCCATACGCCAACGAACGGAGACTCATATGGCACGCGTTAACGCTCAAACCGCACAAGAAATTCTCATGGCTGACTTCCAGACCCTGGTAGCCGACGCGGAAAAACTGTTGGCCCACACCGCGACCCTGGCCGGGGACCAGGCTGACGAGCTGCGTAACCAAATCAATGAAAGCCTGCAACAGGCCCGCGAGACCCTCAAACTGACCGAAGAGTCCCTGCGCGAACGCGGCAATGCTGCCATGATCGCCACTGAAGACTATGTGCAGAGCAATCCATGGCAATCGGTAGGTATCGCCGCCGGGGTCGGGTTTCTGCTCGGCCTTCTGGCTACACGGCGCTGATCCCGATGAATGAGGAAAACCAATCCGGCCCATTCGCCGGGCAATCGGGCTCTTCAATACGTCGCCTGGGCGCGGCCTTTCTCGGCCTCTTGCATAATCATGTGGAGTTGTTCGGCATCGAGTTGCAGGAACAGAAGGCCCGCACCCTGAGCGTGCTGCTGTTTGCCGGGCTGGCCCTGGTTTTTGCCCTGCTGCTGCTGGTCGGGCTTTCCGCGCTGGTGCTGGTTGTGCTGTGGGACACCTATCGCCTGGGTGCCGTGATTGGCCTGTGCGTGTTCTACCTGCTGGCAGCATTGTTCTGCGCCCTGCGCCTTAAATCGGCGATCTTCGATGAATCCTCGCCCTTCGAGTCAACCCTCGAAGAACTGGCCAACGACCGTGAGCGACTGCTGCCATGAGCCTGCCCGAACTCCCCAAAGGCAACTCCCGCCGCGAACTGCGCAAGGCATTGATTCGCTTGCGTATGGAGATGCATCGTCAGGAATTGCGGCACGAATCCAGCCAATTGCTCAATCCTTTGCGCCGCGCCCGCCACATGGCCCATGACCTGCCCGGCAGCCTGGGCATCAAGCACGCACCGCTGTGGGGAGTGGCAGCAGTAACCTTGCTGGGCTTTCTCAGCGGCAAGCGTGCCAAAGGACCGGGAAACGGCAACTTTTCGCGCTTCGTCAAGCTGTCGGCGAGCCTGATCCCATTGCTCAAGCTGGCATTGCAGAGCAACTCTCGCAAACCGTAGTGGCGCATTGGCTGTATTCTTGCAGTTGGCTACATTCTTGCTATAAGCCCTCTTGCCCGCGCAGGTCAGCCTTGCGCGGGCAAATTTTATGATACGACCGTAATGCCTTGATTTCTTTCATTATAAAAAGGAGGCTCCGTGATCGATGGGCAACCGCTAGCCTGCTTTCAGCCGTTCATCGACACCGCGACAGGACGTATTGCGGGAATCGAAGCGCTAGGACGCCTGCGCCAGGAAGATGGCCAGTTGCGCTCGGTCGGCTCGCTGTTCGCCGACCCGAAGACGCCTGCGGTGGCCCTGCGCAAGCTGGACCGGATCGTGCGGGACAATGCCCTTAGCCGCCTGCATGAAGTACCGGACGACTGGTTCCTGAGTCTGAACATGTCCCCGCGCTGGATCAATCGCCTGCGCCCCGGCCAGGCCCTGCCCAGCCTCAAGCAATTGCAACGTCACGGCGTCGCACCCTCACGCATCGTCTTCGAAATTACCGAACTGGGCGGTGACAGCCAGCGCCTGGCCGATGTCGTGGCGCGCTACAGAGAAGCCGGTGCACGCATTGCCATCGATGATTTCGGCGCGGGTTACTCGCAACTGGATCGCGTGCTGTCGCTGCAGCCGGATATCCTCAAGCTCGATATGCGCCTGTTCCAGGCGGCGGCCCGGGGCGGCCCCAGTAGCGATGTGGTCAAGGCGCTGGCGCAAATGGCCGAGAAGACCGGTTGCTGGATCATCGCCGAGGGCGTCGAGACCGAAGCCGAGCTGGCTTTTGCCCTGGAATGTGGCTCTCGCTATGTTCAGGGCTTCCTGTTCGCCCAGGGCGAGCTGGAGTTTCGCGCCGCCGATGCCTTCGTCAATCAGTTCGCTGAACTGCGCGATCGCTACGTGCTGGGCAAGGTAGCCGAACGGGCGCGATTGATGAGCCTGCGCCTGCGCCTCGGCACCCTGATGGGCGTGTTGCAGCAATGGGCCGAAGGCCAGGCTCCGATCAGCGCACTGCCAGCCCTGCACGACTATCCCTGGCTGCTGCGCTTCTATCAGTGCGACCGCCACGGCACGCAGTTGACACCCAATCTGGAGTGGCGCGAGGGCGCCTGGCAGGCCGACACCCGCTACGTTGGCCATAACTGGTCGTGGCGCCCGTATTTCTATCACCTGCTGGCCGAAGGCTGGGACGAGCGGCGCCTGACCCTGTCCAACACCTACCGCGATGCCACCAGCAACCAGTACTGTCTGACCGCAGGCCAGTTCTTCGACAACGGCCAGCGCCTGTTACTGATTGATATCGACGCTGCGGGAATGTAGGACCGCGCCCCTTGCGGCGGGCGAGCCAAACCTTGAAGCTAGGCTATCTCATCGATGGAGCGCACGCCTTGGATTGGCAAACCCTGCTTAACCGTGAACGACTCGGTAAAACCCTGCACAGCCCCGAGGAGCTGGGACGCAGCCCTTTCCATAAAGACCATGACCGGATCATCTTCTCCGGTGCTTTCCGTCGTCTGGGGCGCAAGACCCAGGTTCATCCGGTGTCGAGCAATGATCATATCCATACCCGCCTGACCCACTCACTGGAAGTCAGCTGCGTCGGCCGCTCCCTGGGCATGCGTGTCGGCGAGACCCTGCGCAGCGCCCTGCCCGACTGGTGCGAACCCAGCGACCTGGGCATGGTCGTGCAATCGGCCTGCCTGGCCCACGATATCGGCAATCCGCCCTTCGGCCACTCAGGCGAAGACGCTATCCGCAACTGGTTCAACCAGGCGGCCGGACGTGGCTGGCTGGATGCAATGAGCGATATCGAACGCAAGGACTTCCTTAACTTCGAAGGCAATGCTCAGGGATTTCGGGTCCTGACCCAGCTGGAATATCACCAGTTCGACGGCGGCACCCGTCTGACCTACGCCACCCTCGGCACCTACCTGAAATACCCCTGGACCGCCAGTCACGCCGACTCCCTGGGCTACAAGAAGCACAAGTTCGGCTGCTATCAGAGCGAACTCCCCATCCTTGAACAGATCGCCCACAAGCTCGGTATCCCGCAACTGGAAGACCAGCGCTGGGCCCGGCACCCATTGGTGTATCTGATGGAGGCCGCTGACGATATCTGCTACGCCCTGATCGACCTGGAAGACGGCCTGGAAATGGAGCTGCTCGACTATGCGGAAGTCGAAGCCCTGTTGCTGGGTCTGGTGGGCGATGACCTGCCCGACACCTACCGCCAGCTCGGCCCCAATGACTCCCGGCGGCGCAAGCTGGCGATCCTGCGCGGCAAGGCCATCGAACACCTGACCAACGCGGCTGCCCGGGCCTTTGTCGAGCAGCAGGATGCCTTGCTGGCCGGCACCCTCAACGGCGATCTGGTCGAGCATATGCATGGCCCGGCCAAGCGCTGCGTGCTCAGCGCCAAGGACATGGCACGCAAGAAGATCTTTCAGGACAAACGCAAGACCCTGCACGAGATCGGCGCGTACACCACCCTGGAAATCCTCCTCAACGCCTTCTGTGGCGCGGCACTGGAGCAGTTCGGCGGGCGCACGCCATCGTTCAAGCATCGGCGCATCCTTGATCTGCTCGGCAACAGTGCGCCGAGCCCGGACTGGTCACTGCACGCATCATTCTTGCGCATGATCGACTTCATCGCCGGAATGACCGACAGCTACGCCAGTGAAATGGCCCGGGAAATGACCGGACGCTCAGGCCCGATGTAAGGAAAAGGCCGGGCGGATGGCGTGCTCCATCTGCCTGGTTCTCATCCAAGAGCTACCTTCTTCTCTCGCAGCTTCAGAAATTTCCTACACACCAAAAAGAAACGTCCTATCGTCGCCCCCCCGGTGCCTGCCGAATAATCCCGACCTTGCACATTCGCGCCCCATTGGCTTGCTGCCTGCGGCGCAAGCACCTCGCCGGAACGTTCCGATGTTTAAAAACAACCTGCGCATCCTGTTGGTGGAAGATCATCCTTTCCAGCTGATTGCCACGCAAATACTGCTGAACAACCAGGGCTACTTTCTCCTGACACCCGCATTGACCGCCCGGGAAGCCCTGCAGGAAATGGAACGGGCGGCACAGCCCTACGATCTGCTGCTGTGCGACCAGTGCCTGCCGGATCTGATGGGGCTGGCGCTGATCGAACAAGCTCACCGACGCAACCTGATGCGTCACGCCATCCTGCTAAGCGGGCTGGCCGATCCTCAGCTCGATGACCTGCGCAGGCAGGCCACGGAGCTGGGCCTGCCGCTGCTGGGCTGCCTGAGCAAGCCCCTGCATGGACCCGACCTCAGCGATCTGATCGCCCACCTTGATACAGCGCCCGACGTAACCGCCTGATCATCCCTCGCCAGCACCCCGCTCGTCGGGTTGGTCCCCTCCAGGGGCTAATCAACCTGCCGTCTGCCGCCCAGTCTTCCAGACCTGCGGGTTAATTCGCCTACCTATATAATTTTTTATTGCAGAACCCTGCAGCATAAATGAGAGCATCTATATCCAAATGTAATAAACAGCGTGTAATCAGATAGCCAGACGCTCGCGCAAAAACCGAAAACATTTATAAACATTTACAACACAACCCGGCCTTTTGCGTATTCCAATTCGCTATTTTTTGTAGGAACTTTCCTATAACAGCTTCTCAGGGCGGTCCATTAATGTGCCTGCCCGAATATCTGAGCTAAGGTGCGCGCTTTCTTCTTCGTTGTTTGTATGGATCTAGCTATGAACTCAGTTTTTATCATTGATGACCACCCCGTTATTCGCCTTGCCGTACGCATGCTGCTGGAAAACGAAAATTATGAAGTGGTAGGCGAAACTGACAATGGGGTCGACGCCATGCAAATGGTCAGGGAATGCATGCCTGACCTGATCATTCTCGATATCAGCATACCCAAGCTCGATGGACTGGAAGTACTGGCGCGGTTCAATGCCATGGGTCTGCCATCAAAAATCCTGGTGTTGACCGCACAGACCCCAGCGCTGTTCGCCATTCGCTGCATGCAATCGGGAGCGGCCGGCTATGTGTGCAAACAGGAAGATCTCAGCGAATTGCTCAGTTCGGTAAAAGCTGTATTATCCGGCTACAATTACTTCCCAAGCCAGGCATTGGCTCCGGTCTACCGTGCAGACGGCCAGCCGAGCGAAGTCGAACTTTTCAAACTGGTCAATGATCGCGAATTGATGGTATTGCAGTTGTTCGCCCAGGGGCGAAGCAATAAGGAAATTGCCAAAGGCATGTTCCTCAGCAATAAAACCGTCAGCACTTACAAGACACGACTCATGCAAAAGCTCAGAACGAAAACCTTGGTAGAACTTATCGAGATGGCAAAACGCAACGCGTTAGTGTGAGAAACCGGATGCCCACGCGCCTTAAACACTGTTTGATTGTTGCTTTAAGCATTTGCCTGGGCGCAAGCTTGTCGGCAGGGCTCGAGGCGGCTGAACAT
Source organism: Pseudomonas sp. Pseusp88 (assembly GCF_047303955.1). NCBI lineage: Bacteria > Pseudomonadati > Pseudomonadota > Gammaproteobacteria > Pseudomonadales > Pseudomonadaceae > Pseudomonas > Pseudomonas sp. Pseusp88. Next base: position 14,550 of record NZ_JBGLYM010000025.1, read on the forward strand.
TACACTCTGCTCAGTCGTTCGAGCCCCGCCCACATGAACGTAAAGCTGGAGAATGCCCAGTGGGAATGGGTACGCAACAAGCGCGAACTGATCCTCGGAACCTCCGCCCCCGACTATCCGCCCTTCGACCTGACCATTTCCGGCCAGGACTACGAAGGCTTCACCGCCGATTACGCCGGCATCATTTCCAGCGCCCTGCACCTGTCGATCAAGGTTCGTCGCTTCGATTCACGGGAGGCCGCTGTAGCCGCCCTTGCAGCCGGGCAGATCGACCTGCTGGGCAGCGCCAACGGCTACGAGGCGGTGGAACGCAATCTACGCCTGTCCACGCCCTACGCCGTCGATCAACCCGTGCTGGTCAGTCGTATTGGCGAAACCAGGCCCTTGAACCAGGGGCTGGCGGACATGCGCCTGAGCATGGTCTATCACTATCTGCCGCTGAACGAAATCGAGGCGTTGTATCCAAAAGCGCGGCTGATGAGCTACCCCTCATTCCAGAGTGCTATCAATGCTGTCGCCTTCAATCAGGCCGATGTCTTTCTCGGCGACACCATCTCGACCCAGTACCTGATCAACAAGGGCTACCTGAACAACGTGCAGATGGCCAACTTCGGCAAGCACGAACCCACCGGCTTCAGCTTCGCCGTGCGCAATGACGACACGCCCCTGCTGGACATCATCAACCAGACCCTCAAGGCCATCCCCCTGGACGAACGGGTCGAGATATCCAAGCGCTGGGGCGCCGGCAGCGACCTGATGCTGACCGACCAGAGGCTGCAGCTCACCCCGCGCGAAGAGCGCTGGATCGCCCATAACCCCGTGGTGCGCGTGGTATTCAACGAAGCCTATGCGCCGCTGACGTTTTTCGATGCCAGCGGCAACTTTCGTGGCATCACCGCTGACCTCCTTGAGCTGGTACGGCTGCGCACGGGGCTGCGCTTCGAGTTCAACCGCTCCCCCAGCATGGCCGACATGCTTACTCAGGTCGGCCAGGGTCAGGCCGACCTGATCGGCGCGATGATTCCCAGCGAAGAACAGCAGCAGCGCTTCAATTTCAGTCGTCCCTACATCGACAACTCGTTCGTCCTGGTCACCCGCCGCTGGCCCGCCAACCCGCAGCATCTGGAGCAGCTGGAAGGCAAGCGGGTCGCCATTCCCCAAGGCAGCCCCCTTGAGCCGTACCTTCGCCAGGCCTATTCAGAGGTCGCTATCGTCGAAGCCGACAACCCGTTTCAGGCTCTGGACATGCTCAGCCAGGGCCGAGTCGAAGGTGCCATCACCTCGCTGCTCAGCGCCAACTACTTCGTGTCCTCGGGAATCTTCAACAACCGTCTGCAAATGACCGCCACGGTAGGCGATGAACCGGCCCTGATCTCCATGGCCACCTCACGCAACGCCACCGAGCTGACGGCCATCATCGACAAGGCCCTGTCCAGCGTCACACCCCAGGAACTGGCCGTGATCAACAATCGCTGGCGCTCCTATACCCCCGCCAGCGGCATGTGGCACGACTACCAGCGCCTGATCTACCAGATTCTTATCGGCGCCAGCCTGCTGCTGCTTGGCTCACTGGCCTGGAATGCCTACATGCGTCGGCAGATCAAGAAACGCGAAGCAGCGGAGCGGGCCCTCAATGACCAGGTCGAATTCATGAGTGCCCTGGTCAACGGTACCCCGCACCCGATCTACGTGCGCGACCATCAGGGCCTGTTGCGCATGTGCAACGACAGCTACCTGGAGGCGTTTTCGGCACGGCGTGAAGACGTGATCGGCAAAAGCGTCACCGAAGGCATTCTCAGCAACAGCTCCGAAGCCCGCGAATACGCCGCCGATTACCAGCGAGTCATGTCGAGAGATGCGGCAATGTTTTGAATATTCCCTTTATTTTTCAAATGGATGAAGCAATAAAGGACCGATTTTATAGTGACGATACACGTCGGTCCCCAGCCTAACAAAATCAATAAGTTATGGTTGTGTTTTGGGGAAGATTTCCCAGCTCAACCGCCCTCCCCGGCGTCCTGCCGACACTCACTCCCCAATCCCAAGCGTCACCCGCTCATCGATCGCCCACCACCTGGCGCAGTCGATGAGCTCGTACATCTCGACCAATTCCTCTTGATCAATCACGCCCTGGCAGTTGGTGACGAACGACTCAAGGAAATCCCGGCGAGCGTCAGGGTCAGCGATCAGCGCGGTCCGGTCGTTGATCAGGCCATGCCATTCGAGCAACAACTCCTCAGCCGATTTACGCATCCTGGCGAATCGGGCGGCACCACCAAGACTGCGCATACCAGCGCTCGCCATCAAACTCGATGCCACTGAGCGTGAACCCTTCGCTCGCCATCGCCGACATGGTTGCGTCGTACATCTCCCTGAGTAGCGGCCGCCTGTTGCCGTATATCTCTGTGACCCTGGCCACATTCGAGTGCCGGTGAAGTGCCTCACAGATTTCGTTGGTTATGACCAAATCGCCTCGGATGACATTCGTCCGCTTGACGGGCATTGCTGCAATCGTGGCGCCCATGCTGCGCCTGGGGGTGATTAGAAGATGCATCGCTACTGCTCTATACTGGATATACATACAGTTAACTAAGCGAGCGATTTGCGGTCAATACTGGATAGACCAGTTTTCGACGGGTGACGCTATGTGCGGAAGGATTGTGCAACACCACGGCATGGGTGACTTTTTCAGCGTACTGGCGTCCAGGTACCCGAAATATTTCAACGTCGATCCGGAGCCAATTGGGCGGTACAACGTCGCGCCGTCGACGAGGGTCAAGCTGATTCGCGCCGTCGAGGATGAGTTGCAGGTTGACGCCGTGAAATGGGGGTGGAGCCCGTTCTGGGCGAAAGGGAAAAGGCCTGACCCAATCAATGCGCGGGCCGAGACGGTGACGACAGGGAAGTTTTTCAAGCAGCTATGGCCGAGCGGTCGCGCCATTGTGCCAAGTGAGGGATGGTTCGAGTGGGTCAAGGACCCAGACGACCCGAAGAAGAAGCAGCCCTACTTCATCAGGCTGAAAGGTGAAGAGCCAATGTTTTATGGCGCCCTGGCTCATGTCACGCCCGGGCTTGAGCCGCACGACGAAGGTGGCTTCGTGATCATCACCGCCGCGAGCGATCAGGGCATGGTCGACATTCACGACCGCCGGCCCCTTGTGCTGACACCGGAACTGGCCAACGAATGGCTTGACCCTGAGCTGGACGAGGCCAGGGCCGCCGAGATCGCTAAAGAGTGCTGCCGTGATACCGGCGACTTCGAGTGGTTTCCGGTAAACCGCGAGGTGGGCAACGTGAAGAATCAAGGCCCGCAACTGATCTTGCCGCTGACTACTATTTAGCCAGTTGCACGCGACAGTTCACGTATGCATCAGACCCGGGTTTGGCACCGTATGACTGGCATTGCTGGTCATCCGCTGCGCCTTTGAACTCGTAGGCCTGGCTCGCCTTATTCAGCTGTGCCTGCCTGTTTTTATAGCCATTCGTACCTGGCAAACATACATCTAATGCCATGCCCATCGCGCAGTCGCCGGGGCGGTGGGCGCAGCCACTTAGCAATAAGACGGTGAAGATCGCAATCAATCCCTTCATTATCAGCTCCTAAGTTGTCAATGGAGTCTGGCATCCGAACCGCCGGCCAGCAATGCACAGCGATTCGTTTGTAGGCCTATACATTTACCAGTTCATTATCACCAGCTCTCCCGTGACCTCGGCCTGGCCCTTCCGTGGGTTCGCAGTCGAGTAGCGGATGCCGAGGGTTTCAAATCGGAACCCTTCAAACACCTGGCGGATTTCGGGATGGTCATTGATGCTGACCATCACCTTGCCCTGACACCGGCGCATGAAGTCAGCAATCAGCTGATACTGATCCAGGCCAAAGTCCACGCCGTAGCCCGCCGTTTTCCAATAAGGCGGGTCCATGTAGTGGAGGGTGTGAGGCCGATCGTACTTTTCCGCGCACTTCAGCCACGGTAGGTTTTCGACGTACGTCCCCGCCAAGCGCTGCCACGCGGCGGAAAGATTTTCCTCGATACGCAGCAGATTGATGGCTGGCGCCGTAGTGGCGGTACCGAAAGTCTGCCCAGTCGCCTTCGCTCCGAAGGCATGCTGCTGCAGGTAAAAGAACCGTGCGGCCCGCTGAATATCCGTCAGGGTCTCGGGCCTGGTCATTTTCTGCCACTCGAAAACCTGCCGCGAACTCAGCGCCCACTTGAACTGGCGCACGAACTCCTCCAAGTGGTTTTGCACCACCCGGTACAGGCTTACCAAATCGCCATTGATATCGTTGAGCACCTCCACCCGGGCGGGTTCGGCACGCTTGAAGTACAAGGCGGCGCCGCCGGCGAAGACCTCGACATAGCACTCATGCTCAGGAAAGAGCGCGAGAAGGGGTTTTGCAAGGCGGCGTTTGCCGCCCATCCACGGAACAATCGGGTTGGTCATTTTGCAAGCCTTTACTGTATGAATAAACAGGTGCTAGGCTCGCTGCGCTTTGTGCACAGAGCGGGGAGCCTTGGCCGGACTTGCAGGGATAGTCTGCGGTTTGGCGGTCGGCATGGATGTTGACGCATCCTGTCGATCGCTTCTTTTATGTATGTGAAGCCTTAATTTTGCTGATCTGCATTAGCACGCGGTAGAGCCTTGTGCGTGATCGCCAGTTGCGTGGTCCAGGCGATCCGATCCTGATCCCCCATCAATTCGAAGGCCAGGTCCTCGACCTTCATTCCGCCAGCGCAGGCCGCATACCGGCGCCCGCCCCCGATTCGCAGGCCGACATACATCAGCCACGCCCGGCGCCGATCAGCCCCCAGCGCCAGCAGCATCTGCTGGAACAACGCATCGCACTCTTGCCGGGGCAGCTCGTTTTGGCAGTACAGCAGGTCATGAATCACGCCGCAGGCCCGGTCCTCGATGCCCTGGAGCAGCGGCGTGACTAGCCATGGCGTTGATGCCAGATCAGTGATGAAGTAGCGCGGAGCGGTGTAGATCGTGCCGTCGACGGCCTGATACCGGAAGTCGGTGGCAAGCACCCACTCCCCTTTCGCGTAGGCCTGCAGGATCAGCGGGTCGATGAATTTACCTACCAATTCGCCCATGACTCCTCCCAGTTTGGCAAATCGACCGTTTGCCCTGCCAGCGCATGCGTGCAGTCACCCAGGTACTGGATTCGGCCATCAGTGACGAACGAATGGCAGACCACATCTTTGCCATGCACCCCATAACGCGACAGGACGGAAGGCGTGAAAGTCGGCGCCTCGGCGTTGCCGTTGTAGCCCCAGCGCGGACCGGCCCCTTCGCCAACGTTCAAGCTGTGCGGCAGGTTGCAGCCGTTGCAGAAGAACCACAGTGACCCGTCGCTGGCCTGGCCCAGGCAGCGACTTATGGTTTTGATCGTCATGGCACATCCTTGAAGAAGACGTGATGACCAAGGGCTAGGGTCTGCTTCGCCTTCGCCGCCCAGGCCGGGGCCTTGGTCATCGTCGTGGCGTAATAGTGGGTAGCGCCGCCGGTGGGGTCTGTCTGCTTGCCGTCAATCACCTGGTCAGCGGCCCCCCGCGCCTGCGCCAGTTCCCGGAAAGGAATATCCCGGGCGCCGGACAGAAACGGATAATTCGGGTCGTTCTTGTTCCAGCAGCTGAATTGCGATGGCGCCAGGCAGACACCCGCGTAGCCCTCGCCCCACCAGGATTTATCCTTGCCGTCGTTCACGCGGTTGCGGATCGTCCAGCCCACGGCAATCTGCCCGGCCAGGCTTTCGCCGCGGGCTTCGCCCCAGAGCGTTCGGGCAAGGGTGTCTCGGTCTTTCTCAGTAACGGCCATGCTTTTCTCCAGGCACAAAAAAACCGCACAAGGCGGTCGGGGTAGCTGAAATTTGTAGTCGATGCGTCAGGCTGGCCAGCCATCGTCGAGCATGGCCTCGGTGATCGACCCGTCAGCCACGGCGGCGAGCAGATCGGCCTCGCGGTCGAAGCACGCCTGCACATACGCACGGACCGCCGACGCCACGCCGATGATCTGAGCGCCGGTAAGCTCGACGAAACCGTCAGCGGTCTTCCACTTGATCGTGTAATCGGCATCTAGCATCGCGGCCAGGGCGGCGCCGGTAATCAGCCCCTGGCTGCGGTCGTCGGTGGCAATGGCCAAGCCCTGTACAACCGTCCCGGCCATCTCTGCCGTGTAGCGGCGAGCGGCGATCAAGCTGGGCCAGTCCGGGGCTGGCGGCGACGGCGGCCCTGCCAAGACCACCCACACGCCGCCCGCCCATTGGGCCACCTTGTTGCCAGTGGTTTTGGGAGGGGCCATAGACGTGCTGTTAGGCGGCAGGGCGTCCTCAGGATCGATATCAATCTTGCCTGAGTACACACCAAGCGAGTCGTACTGGTAGACCGTGATCATGCAGGCTCCTTCATCTTGACGTAAGCTTTCACCGCCGGGTAAAGGGTGTTGGTTGCAGTGTTAGCAGTAGTAGGAGTACCGCCAGTAGCGGCGAAATTAGGTACCTGGAACTCGGTTAGAGGGTTGAATGGGTACGTGTCTTTAAACATGAAAAGATTAGCGCCGTTCTGAGTATATCCAACCACGAAAGACTTAAAGTAAGCGGGGTCGAAGTGCCCACACAAAAAGCTGGTGCTTCCTGCATTGACAACACCAGGCCCTGTCAGCCTGCCGAAAGTTTCGCCTACATTTCTGTAGACATAGAATCCGGCGGAGTCGCCTGAATAAAGGTACTTACCATCTGGACTAAACATAACTGACATAGCGTTGGTGCCGTTAACATTATTCACCTGCTGCTGGTAAACAAAGGCATCACCTGATCTTTTATAGATAAACGCCACTGGATTGTTGGGTACAATACAAGCCAGATAGCTGCCATCTTTACTCATAGACATAGCGCTAAATGCCCCGTTAACGCCAACGACTTGCGTAACGACGGCAAACGCATCTCCAGTTCGCTTAACTACTGCAAGGTTAGGGCCTGAAACACCAGTGGAAATCGCCCAATAAACGCCGTCAGCAGACACCGCCATCTGGCCAACAAGAGCAGTAGCACCCACAACCGGGGTGGTTAATTTTGTGAACGTATCCCCGGTTCTTTTGTACGCTGCGAAATATGGACTGACATTGTAAGTAATGCCTAAATACACTCCATCATCAGAAAAGGTGCATGAGTTACCACCTTGTGTCAGTGCAGGCAAGGTAAGCTTGGTGAAGGAATCCCCAGATCGCTTATAAACTTCTAAATAGGGAGACGTAGCCCCGTAGGCTACAGCCAAGTAAACCCCATCTGCGCTAAAGGATAAATATGGGTAGCCTGTACTAGTAGTAATAATGGTAGCAAGTTTGGTAGCTACACCTGATACGATTTTATAAGGCTCTAACCTAGCAACCCCACTGGAGCTGTCAACTCCTCCGATAACAAGATAGGTTCCGGTGCCGTCCATGGCCATGCTAGCTTTTGTGAAGCCAGTAGATAATGCCGGTAAGGTACTATCGTAAGCTGTAGGGGGGTTAGGCGGAATCAAGCCTACTTTGGCTATATAGTCAGGATAACTAGCCTGAAGGTAAGTAGCCCCATCAGCCAATTTGTACTCAGCGCCTGGTGGATTGAGGCTGAGCATAACGTCACCGATCTGCTGCCCTACAGCGCGCCAAAGCACGCCGGACTCGTCGGCCTTAACCGTCAAAACTTTATTCTTGTTGCCTACCAGCGTCGGCGCACCGACCGCCGCCTGGGCTGCTGCCGCATATGTCTGGGCGTTGCTGGCAGACGTCGCGGCGTTGCCTGCCTGAGTCGTAGCCAGCGCTACCTGCTCAGCCGCCGCCACAACCTTCATCCCTGCCTGCGTTGCAGAGTTGGATGATGCCGTTGCGCTAGCCGCAGCAGCGTTCTTGTAATCGAGGGTCGCGGCCATGGTATCGGCCATCCAGCTTACTGCCGTGTTCACCTGGATGCTGAACGGCGTCAAAGCGGCGGTAAATGCGTCAGCCTCAACCATATAATCGTCGGGGCCGTCACCGCGCGTCGGGGCAAGAGGAAGCGCGGCAATCACTGGAGTCGCCATAAATTAATTCCTTCAAGATTTAATATTCAAATGCTGGAACAGCTACACAAGCCCTTCGACAGTGATTGTTCCCGAAGACAACTTCGGCCCCGCCAGAACTATGTTGAAGTCTTTGTAGAAGCCGAAAAGAATCGTCGCCTCATAGGTTTCCTCGCCAACCCAAACTGTAGGGATGCCGCGCTGATCTGCCAGTAGACGCCGAATCTTCGCGACTTGTGCCGTTTCCAGCGCAATGTCGAAATCGGCCCGGTTCGAGTACGAGCGCCGAACTACAGACGTGTTTCCGAAATCATCGGTGGACTTTCGGCTGTAATCGTTAATACCGACAGAGCTGCCGTAAAGCGCGTCGCCGAGTTTCTTCCAGGCGCCGACAACGATATGCCCGACAGCCGCCGTACCTGAGCCCGCATCTACTGTCACCAGAATGTCAGCAGTCCCATAGGCGGGCATATCCAGCAGCACCAGGTCAGTCCGGACATCTATTTCAGAGAAGAAATAGTCGTACCAGTTGGTCACGCCGCCATCAACCAAGCTAATAACCCGCCGGTATCTCTCCCCTTCCACAGGATCCACCATGGTGACGGTTACAGTGCGCCCGGCAACATTGAACATCGCCAGCGAGTTAACGACGGCGCCAGGCCTCAGCCGAACAGTGATCGTACCGGCGTTCGTGGTCAGCGATTCGACCTTGGCGTCGAACATCCGCCAGCGATTGTCCGCGCCGATCAATTGCCACTTGGCCGGAGCCGTTGCCGTCACAACCTCTTCACCTGGTTTGACGCCGGCGGGCACCGCCGCAAACGCCTCCCAGATGTTGTGATTCAACAGCACCCGGGCGGCAATGGCGTACGTGGCCGTCGACGACCAGGCCGGGTAGTCGCTTTCGGGGACGTTGCTGCTGATCAGCTTCGCCTCGGAAATTTCCACCGGTTTGATGAGCCTCATGCGTAATCCCGCTCCTGTGGCATGCCTTCGTTATCGAATTTCTCGAGCAACTGCGCCACTTTCTGGCTGTACTTGGCGATCTGGAACTGTCCGCGCTGATTCTCGGCGCGCAGCTCTCGAATCTCGGCTAACAGCGCCGCGTTGTCGTCGCCGCCGTTCAGCATGGCGGCCGTCTGGCTGGCGTTGTAGATCCGCGACGGTCCAGTGACCTCCAACTCAGGACCGTTCTCGCCTACAAGGCGCAGGCCGCCGGAGTGAAAGCCGCCCGAGGCATAGCCTTTGATTTCACCGTTCGAGACAGCGTCCGCCTTGATCGCCGCGGCCAATTGCGCGGCCGTCATAGAACCGGCCTGACCGCCCCAATAAACCGCCCCTGCCGCATCGGCATCACGCCCGAGCACACTGTTATAGATGGCATTGATGTCGTTGTAGCTCGGCGCGCCAGCACTCCCAGTACCGCCGGTGTAACTGCCGCCGGTTGACGCAACGGGTTTCGCTGCCGACGCTGCCGCAGCGATAGCCGCCTGTACCGACGCATTGAATGCTTTCAGCGCATCCGCAACGCTCAGCACTGAATTATCGACGCCGTTCAACGCATCCAGTTGTTTCTGTGCGGTGTCGAGCTGAGCATCGAGCACTTCCATCTGTGCGTCGTACTGTATCTTCGCGTCGGATATCTGCCCCTGAATGCTCTTGAGCAATTGCTGCTCAGTCGTCAATTGCACGCCGTTGATCGCGTTCAGCTGGGCGACCACGTTGGCCGTCCGGCCTTGCTCCCGCGTAAAGTCCTCGAGCGACCCGTACATATCGGTGCTGTTGCTGCTGACCGTGGACAGCGCATCGTCCAGACCAGCAAAACCCGACAGCGATCCGCCGCCCTGAGCTGTGGCCAAAGCGTTTTGCAACGTTGCTTTGGCCTGAGCTCGCAGCATCTTGACGGTTGTGTCCGAGGTGCCGTTGAGCGACTTCAGCGCGTTTTCCAGCGCGGTGCCCGTTGTCGTCAGCTCGGCAATACTCGATTGCGCAGTCGACGCCATGTCATTAAGAGAGCTGACGCGGGCGTTGTAGGCCTCAGTCAGGTTGTTTTTCTCGGCGCTGACCGCCTTGGATAGCGCGCCCATGGCGTTGTTGACAACGCTGGCAACTAGATCCTGCTGAGCCTTAACTACCCCTTCCTGCGCGGTGTACAAGGTGTCTGCCGATCCGGCCAAGGCAATCATGCTCTCGTAGAGTTTCTTGCCTGATTCGGTGGTTTGGTCGATGCCGTCGACCATCGCCCGATAACCCGCCCTGGTTGCTGGAAGGACTATACCGGCGTCCTTGAACTGCTTGGTTATCTCGGCAAGAGACCTGGCGCCGTTTTCCGCAGAACTATAGAACGCGGCGTAATAGGCCTGCTGCCGCTGCTCGAGGATCTGGTAGACGTTGGCCGCGTTGGTGGCGCCCTGAGTCAATTTGACGAACATTTCCTGACCGGTTTCAGTGGTCAGGTCCAATGCTTCGAGCATGTCGCTATAGGCTTTGCGGGTGTCCGGCAGCTCAATGCCAATATTCTTGAACTGCTGACGCACCGCTGCAATGGACTTGTCGGCCTGCTCTGTTGCGCTCAGAAAATTCTGCGAATAAGCCGCGGCGTTCGCCGTGTATTGCTCAATGCCCCCGGATGCCTCGACCATGGCGTTGGCCAGTTCCATGTTGTGCGCGCTGAGCGCCATGGTTTTCTGGTTGACCGTGTCCAGCGTGGCGTTGAATGCGGTAAACACATTCACCCGCTGCGCCAGCTCCTTGAACGAGTAACCGAAACCTTCGGTCCCCTTATCCAGGTACTGGACCATCTGGTCAGCGGCGTTATCGAACCAGGCCACAATTGCAGCCTGGATCTGTTCGTCGGTCTGGCCCTGGGTAGATATTTTCTGTTTCGCGATGTCCAGCCCGGCGAAGGTGCCTTGATCCGCTGCCACGCCGATGGCGGCGACAACATCGATTACCTGTTGTTGGGTGGTGTCGTAAGCGTCATCCAGCATCTTTTGCTGCTCATCAGACACAGCGCTGTACTTGTAACGGCGCTTGGTGCCCATGAACAGCGCTTTGGATTTCTTCTGATACTGGTACTGCTGCGCGCTGACCTGGTTATCTTCAACACCGAGCTCAAGGCCGGATTGAGTGGTGACCCAGCCGGTACCGAAAAGCTTACCGCCCACCGTAGCGCCCAATGCCGCACCGATGGCCGCACCAATGGCAGTGCCGATTGGCCCGAAGTACGAACCGACCATTGCGCCTGCCTGATAGCCCGCATAACCACCGGCCGCGCCACCCACTGCACCTTTTACGCCCGCATTTTGGTAGCCCTGCAGAGCGCCGGCGATGGCAGCCAGGTACGGACCGTAGTTGGCGCCCTTCCCCATCAAGCTACTGCCGTCAACGATGTTGCCGCTGTTGTCGAGCATGACGCCGGCGCCACCTTGGGTGCCGCTGAACGTTTCAGACAAATAATTGCTGGCACCGTTGTACGCCCCGCTGAATCCACCGGAGCTGTAACCCTGCGCAAGCGCACCGCCAAAGTTAGAAGAGGCAATGCTGTATGCGGTGCCGCTGTAATTGACGATGTTGCCAGCATCATCAAGCATCACGCCGGCCCCGCCCTGCGCAGCGCTACCACTTATGCCGATGTTGCCGGATGACTGAATATTGTTGCCGATCTGCCCGAGGACTTCACCGATGCCACCGGCCTTGTTAGAGCCGGTAACGGAGTTGATGAAGCTGATCATGATCGGCTTCGTGATCGCCGCGTTCGCAAGCTCGGCGAGCATCTGCTTGAAGCTGTCGATCAGGCTGGTTTTGAAGTTAGAAAAGCCATGCCCGATGTTTTTCCACATATCGACGAAAGCTTCGTCAATGCGGTTCAGGGCGTCGTCGGTGAGCTTGCCCCATATCGTCAGCTTCGACTGGTTGTCTTCGTACTCCTTGCCGAGCTTTTTCAGCGCGTCCTGATAGAGCCCGATATTATCCGCGTCGAGCTCCATGGCTTTGCCGAGCGCTTCCTGTTCTTCCCGGTAATCGCGCAACAGTTTTATCTGGGGGTTCAGTCGGTCAACGATGTCCCGCGCCTTGTTCGCCTGATCCAGTGCCTTATTGGCATCCTGCTGAGCCTTTGTCTGTTTGAGAAGCTGTGCGTACTCCTTGCTGCCGACTGAAATATTCTTGCCTGTCAGCTCCGCTTGCATCGCTTTCTGGACGTTGTACGCCTCAATGGCGGCAGCCCCTTGCAAAGTTGCCCTGGCCTGCGCAATCAGTTGATCGACTTCCACCTGCATCGCGGCAGCAGCTTTGGCAACGTCCCGGCGGTCCTCCGCATCCTGCATGTCGTTAATGGCTTTGGTTACCTTGTCGCGCGCTCCGGCGCCGGTCTTGAGCAATTCTTCTTCGATCTTCTGCTGGATCGTCATTGCCCGGACATTATCGGCGCCGCTCAGGTACGCATCGGCCATGTCATTGGCGGATTGCGTGGTGATACCGGACTTGGCCAGCAGGTCGTCCAGCGCTTTGGCCTGGGCCTTGAGCGCGGCGGCGGCTGCGTTCGCCGCTTTATCGACACGCTTGTTGGCTTCAGTGGTTGCGTCGAGCTGGGCAATAGCGGCCGTCGCGCGCTCGTCGGGCGAAGCCTTTGGCACGACCGGCGCAGTTGGCGTTGCGCCGCCGAACGTCAGAAGGGACGCACCCGACAAGTTCTGGTGCTGCTGGGGCTGGACCAACAGCAGGTTCTGCCCATTCACGACCCGCAGCGTCTGATCAATGACCTGCTGCATCGCGGTCACCTGGCGGCCCGCGCTCGCCTCGGCAGCCTTGGCGGTGTCTTCCAACGCCTTTTTCTGGGCGGCAGCGGCCTCGTTCTGCGCATCTTCGGCCGCATAAAGCGAGGCCAGCTTGATTTTGAGAGCGGCTTTCTCGACTTCGTTGCTCTGCTTGATCGCCTCCTGATAGGCCTTCAGCGTGTCAGTCTGTTCACCGATCAGCTTGGCGGCAGCGATTTGGGCAGGCGTAGCGCCCATTCTTGCGGCGGTGTACGCGGCTTCAGCCTCGGTATTGGCACCGAGCAGATCGCGCGTTTTGAGGAGCTGGGAATAATACTTATCCCATGCAGCGACATTCGCGGCGCTTTGTCCGGACGATGCTTGTTGAACTGCCGTCAGACCTGTGGTCGCCTTGGTGGCTCCGTCAGATTCAGAGGTTACGACGCCAAGAACCTTGCCAAGATCACCCGCTTTTTTGGTGCTGTCATCGTACGTCTGAGTTAGTTTGGCCAGGGCCTTTTCGGACTCAGGATAGAGCTTTATCGTTGACTCAATCCAAGAGGTGACGCTACTGAGCTCACGCTTGCCGCTCTTCACCTCATCGATCATTGCCCGGAATTTTTCGGCATCCGCGTCAGGAAAGACAATGCCCCGCTCGACCTTGTAAGTGTAATCGTCCAGCGCACTGCTGGCCTCTTTGAGCGCATCTTTTTGCTGATCAATCCAGGTGAGCCTTTGAACGCGCTGAGTAGCCGCGCCAAGTTCGCCGTATTTCTTTATCGACTCGTCGATGGTGGCGTGCTGATCGATCAACGATTGCGTCGCAGTATCTGCGGCGCTACCAAAATGGAAGAAGGAAAGCGCAACCAGACCAGCCGTCGCGATAAGGCCGACAGGCCCAGTCAGGATACCTAAAAGGCCGCTTCCCGCAGCTGACATAGCGCCAACGGATCTCGACGTAGCGCCAGCGGCGGCGGTTGCCTTATCGGAAAGGGCGATTGCCTGATTGGTCGCAAGCGCAGTTTCAGCATATCCAGCCGCAGCGGTCGCCCTGAGTTTGTAGGCGGCCTGAATTTCGGCGGACGTGGCAACCGTGGTCTCTGCCAAAACGAGCTCGGCGGCTTTTACCTGGTTGATGATCAACACTTCGGACTGGCGCAGCTCGGCCAGGCGCGCAACGGATTGAGCACGACCGGTATCAGTTATCTGCGCGCGGAGGCGTTGCTGCTCGAGCGCGCGCTCGGCGACAAGCGCGGCCTGAACAGCCTGCAGGTTACCGACCTCGCTGGCTTGGCGCATGCGATCGGCTGCGACTTTCTGCTCAGCCGTCGCGAGCTCAACATTGGCGCGTTCGAGCAAAGCTTTCGCATCCGCTTGCCGCGCGACGGCTGTCAGCATGGCCTGCTTGGCGCTGGCAGCGTCAGCGACCAGAGCGGCGTCCGCAGCGACAGTAGCCCGGACCAGTGCGGCTGTCTGCTCAATGGAGGCCTTCGTAGCCGCGACAAAGGCAATTGCGCCCTGCCCCACGGATACAGCCAGGCGGGCCCCGATCACCACTGCCAGAGTTTCAGCCACGTTCGAGACGCGCTCCACGGTATCCGCAAACGACGTGCTGTCCGCCGACACCGAATCCAGTGTTTTCGCCATACCTGTCAGAACATCGGAAAGTCGCGCACTGGTGCTCGTCGCCTGGTCGAACTTGCCGATCAGGTTCGTGGCCGAGTTGTCCAGGCGGGTCATGCCCGTGCTCACGGTGTTCTGCATTTTGCCGAACTGCTCGTTCACGGCGGTGGCTTGGGCCTGCAGCGCCTTCACCACAGAATCGGCGGTAAGTTGCCCTGCCGCGCCGAGCGAGCGGAGAGCGCCCACAGACACGCCCATCCCCTTTGCGATTGCCTGGGCGAGCGCCGGGGCCTGCTCCATGACGCTGTTCAGTTCTTCGCCACGCAGCACGCCTGACGCGAACGCTTGCCCCAGCTGGATCAATGCGGCGTTCGCTGATTCGGTCGAAGATCCACTGATGACCATCGTTTTCGCGATGGTCTCAACGATCCCGGCCACACCTTGGCCGGAAAGCTTCAGCTCTTTCTGGTTCGTGGCGATCCGTTGATAAAGCTCTGCCGTGGTTGTCAGTGGCTGACCGGAACGCTGGGCAATATCGAACACGGCGCGCTGCGCGGCAGTAAACTCTTGAGCGCTGGAGGTGACCAACTTCAGCCGGTTAGAAACAGTGGTGTAGGCCTCTGCGTGCCGCAGCAGTTCGCTCAGGCCCGCAGCGCTGACAGCACCGGCAAGAGCTGTCTTCACCATGTCGCCGGCGGCTCGAGCACTCTGCCCAACCCGATCAAACGCGGTGTCGACCCGGCCAAGCTGCGAATCTATCCGCCCGGAAACCTGCGCTACTGTCGCGTCCGCCCGGGACATCTCCTGACGAAGCTGCGCCGTCGTAGCTTCAAGGCGGATCAGCATCCCCTGGACTTCTTGACCTGCCATGTACTTTTCTCCGGGCGAAAAAAAACCCACCGAAGTGGGTTTATTCAAAATTCTTTATCAGTTGGCTTTTGCGGCCATTCCTTCGCAGCGCTGGGATGCCCAACAGTTGCTCACCCAGTCGACAGCCTTGGTCGAGCAGCTATAGCCAATGACCATGTCGCCACCACGACGCACAGCCTCAAGCTTCAGGACCAGTTCCGCCTCTTCCCGGCTACCGGCATACCGAGCCGTAGTTTTGCTGTCGCAGGAATTGCTTTCTACCTTGCCCAGGGCCTTATGCGCTGGCGCGTTCTCACCCAGTTCGTACAGGCTGACCTTAGATGCCTGAATTTTTTCAAAATCGGTGAAATCGTTCGGTGTAGCTGCACAACCACAAAGCAGCGCGGACGCTGCAAGCGCAATCCATTTCATGTGAAATCCCTCTGGAAAAATCCGAGATTATCAAAACGGCACCAACGGCGCCGTTTTAACCATTACCCATGGCTGCGCGCCTTGAACGCATTCATTTGTGCTCTGATGCGTTCGCGCTTCTCGTCCTGGCTTTCGTTTTCCGGCGGTGGCGGCGGCCCCGCCTTCTTGCCGCCTGAACCGAAGGGGTTGGTACTGCGTAGAAACTCGACCTTCGCATCCCACGCCAGCAGTATCTCGGGGACCGGCGTCGACCAAGCTTCGCTCGGTGGCCAACCCAGGCAGCCGGTGGCTATGCCAAACAACTCGTCCACATAGCTGCCGTTTTCAGGGCGATTTACTTTTTTGCGCCTTTCGCCGAATCGGCAGCGGCGTCGATCTGCTCGGCAGCCTTGGCCGCCGGATTCAGCAGCGCAGACAGGAATTCAATCAGAGGCGGGGTCACGCTGATGATACCGGCAGCGTAAATTTCTTCTTCGAGCGCTTCGATTTCCTTGGGTTTGAGCACCAGGTCGGCACCGGCCGCGATGACTTGTGTAATGGCGCCGAGGTTGAATTTCTGCACTTCCTGCATGGCAGGCAGGATGCCGCCGAACACACGCTCGATGCGCTTCACTGCCTTCAGTTTGAAGGTCAGGGTGTACGAGTTATCGCCGACGATTGCTTCAACGGTGCCGTGGTCAGTCTTGGACATGTGTTTTTACCTTGAGGGTCTGAGTGGTTCGGGAGAGGAATGAGGTTGATGCCGGGGCCGAAGCCCCGGGCGGGTTACGGCTTGTCTTCGTAGATAGCGGAGTTGATCGCCAGCGATACCGAAGCCTTGCGGATGGAATCGGCGCTGCCGATCTGTTTGCGGAAGCTCAACACCTGGACCAGGTAGTAATCAGCGGTGCCGTCGCCGTAGTCCATCATGACGGCGAAGTTCGAATCACTGGCCAGCGCCACCTTGATGGCCTCCTGGCCTTCGTCGGCGGGATCTTCGCCGAGGGTGACTTGCTGGGTGCCCGCGTCGAAGGTGCCCTTTACTTTGCGCTTGCGACGGTTGGCCAGCGCGGTGAAGTCAGCGGTAGAAGCTTCGTCGCCCAGTTCGCCAGCATCTTCGACTTCGCCGATTTCCTTGTATGTGAGCGCCTTCAGCGCGGTGACCGCTGCGGTACGGCCATCGGCATCTTCGCCGTAGGTAACGTTGTGCGCCGGCCCGATTTTGAGCGTGATACCGGCAGAAGTTTTAATAGCCATGTTGCCCTCCAGGGCGGATGAAACGAAAAAACCCGCTCAATGGCGGGTGCTGGTGTTGCTCGGCAATATCAGTGCTGGGTGATGATTTGTAGCGTGACGCTGCCCATGTAAGTCCGGCCATCAGGCTCGCGCGTGCTGTCGGAGCGCGTGACGCGGGCAGAAATAACCCTTCCAACCTCAAGCGCCAGTGGCTGCTCGTTAACTGCCGCGTAAATTTCGGCCATGATCTTTTTCACTTCGAACTGACCAGGGTAATTACTCCACACGGACAGGTAGAACAGGCGGTTCTGCCGATCCTTGCCCGATATCGGCGTGGTGTTCCGGGAGAACTCGCGATCAAAGGTCGTGTAGGGCATCGGCGCGTCCTGCGGCACATCGTCGTAGACCGGGCAGGAAATTGACGCTGACAACCGGGCATAGAGCGCCTTTTGTAGCGCCAACGTCGGGTCACTCATCGCGCCTCCTGTGCGGCTCGCGATAGCGTGCTGGCAATGGCCGACTTGATCAGGCGGGCAATGTCGTCACGATTCAGGTCAATGGAAGGCCGAAGCCATGGGTGCGCCGGCCGTGGCGCAACTATCGTATTGCCGCGCTGATACTGCTTGGTACCGCGCTCGAGGAAGACGACATAGAAGACCTTGCGGTTATCGCGCTTCCCTCGAATCCCTATCTGCGCATCCAGACCGCTCTTCGAAACGAACGCCTTCAATGTGTTTCGGGCATCGCCATCGTCGACGGGTATCAGCTCCTGCTGTGTAGCCAGCACCAGGTTGGCGGCCTGGACCATCGCCGGGCGCAGGTCACTCTCCATCTGGTTGCCGATACGGCGCAGAAGACCGCGCAGCTTGAAATCACCCTTGGAACGCCGGGCCATGTCAGTACCTCAGGGATTGGTTACGTTCGAGCACAGCAGTCGTAGCATGCTGTTCGCGTTATCGAGCAAGGCGGCCTCGATCTTGTACGTGGTGCCCTTGTGCACCAAGCGCAGGCCCGCCACCAGATCCGCAGCAGGTCGGCAGCGGATCTCGGCAGTCACATCAGCAGTGATCTGCTGAGCCACAACCTGCGTACGGCCGGTAGGCATGGTGATTTCAGTCCAAACCTTACGCAGCTCAACCCAGGCTATCGCGCCGCCGCCCATACCATCCGGGGAGCGCTGGTTCTTCTGTAGCGAACATCGGTGACGCAGGGGGCCGGCTCTCATACATTCACCCACCGGTATGGACGCCAAAGCGCGTTGGTGGATTGCGGCAGCTCGGCTGCGGTCACACCCACCACCGTCGATTCGCGATTTGCATACCAGTGCCCGACCAGCAGCAGAGCGCCCTGCTCTACTGCCTTGGTCGGCAGCATGGCGCTGCCAATCGGGTCGGGGAGCGCATCGCCAGGGTCGACCAAAGTTCGATTGGTCCAGACCGTGAAGGCGCTGAACGCCGCATCGACATAGGCCTGGATCAATGCGTCGTCATCGTCGCCATCCACGCGCAGGTGGGCTTTGACGACGGCCATATCAAGCATTTCCTGGCACCAGAGCTTGCAGCGCTTCCTTATTCGCGCCGGCATCAAATTCAATGCCTTTGGCGGTGAGCCATTCTTTCAGCTTGGGCACCGTCATTTTGAGCGGATCAACGTTGTCTTCCAGTTCCTTCTGGGCCTGGATGGCGGCATCGATCTCTTCCTGAGAGCTGCGGGAGGCATAACCCTCAGGCGGGTAATTGATGGCCTGGTAACCAGCCTCGATAAACTCGAGGATGGTCGGACCGTCCGCCCGCAGACCAGGCAGCGGCCGCTCACCGAGATACGTGGCGACATTCAAGTGATCAACAGCAACCAGAGCGCAGCGTTCGGAAACATCCTGCTCGCCGGTCTCCACTTGCACTACGTGATTGCCTTCCACGGCGAATGGAAAGGCCTGGGTAACGAGAATCTTTGGCATAACAATCTCCAGAGGTTCGGGCGCCCGGAGACGCCCACCATGATTACGCCGCGCTGAGGGTCAGGATCTTCACCGCCTGAGAGTTCGTCAGCATGCCGCCGACGCGCTTGGTGGTGTAAAAGCCGACGTAGGGCTTGTTGGTGTAGGGGTCGCGCAGCACGCGAGTGCCGATGCGATCGACAATGGTGTAGGCCGCCTTGAAGTCGCCAAACGCGATGGCGTTGGCATCTGCCGCCACGTCGGGCATGTCTTCGTTTTCAGTGATGCCATAGCCCAGCAAGCTGGACGGTGCGCCAGCCTCCAGGCCCGGGCGCCACAAATAGTTGCCCTCGCTATCCTTGAGCTTGCGGGCATAGGCCACTGTCAGGTTGCCCATCATCCACTTGCCATTGGCGCGGTAACCGGCCTTCAACGAGTGAATCAGATCGATCAACTTGTCACCACCGAATGCGCCCGCTGCACCACTCACAAGCTTCTGCAGAGTGCCGAACGCACGCGTGTCATCACCGGTGGCTGCGAGCGGATACGCCAGCAGGCCTTTCGGCTTATTGGTGCCGTCGCCGAGCAGGAAGGCGGCGCCTTCTTTTTCGGAGAATTCACGACCCACTTCGCCGTTCAACCAGCCTTCAGCATCGAAAAAAATATCATCGAGGCTGGTTTGCGTGGCCTGGGGATTGGCATAAATCTCGCCCATGAAGGCAGAGATTTGACTCAGCGTTGGGGTTCCAGTCGCTGGGCGGGCGGCGGTCTCACCGACCCAACCAGAACCGGCGCCACCCTGGCTGACCAGGCGCTTGTAATCGTTGGTGCCTACGGTGATCTGGTTGCACACCTGGCGCATCGGGGATACATCGTGCAGCAGGGTGATGATGTTGCGGTCCAGCTCTTCCGGTACCGCGTAGCCGCCATCGGCCTCGACACCCACCTGCAGGGCCTTGGCCTGCAGCTCGCCCAATCCGGCATCGATACCTTTTCGCACAAACTGCATGAACGCGGCCTTGTGTTCGCTGGCAGCTTTGGTGCCAGTGCCACCGGGGCGCTTGATATCGGCCAGCTCTTTTTCCAACGCGGTTTTCAAACCGTCCAGCTCACCCAGTTTTTCGTTCAGGGTGTCGACCTGGCCGGACAGCTTGCCCTTCTCGGACTCCAGGCCATCGATACGCTTGTCGTTCTTTTCTTTGAACTCGTCGAATTTCTTGCCCAGCGCTTCGGCAACTTCATCGATATCTTTCTTTTCAACAGCCATGAGAGGCTCCTTACAGTCGTTCAATAAGTGATTTCAGGGATTGCAATGCGTCGTCGGCATCCGCCTCTCGCGGTGAAACTGCGCCGTAGCCTTTGGCCATGAAAGCCTTGGCCTGGGAGCCGGAAAACCCTACCTCTCGCAGGGCTCGCTCCACTTTGCTCGGCGGCGGTGTTTGCCCGCGCGCCAGCAGAGATTTCACGTCGGTGATTCGGGCGTCATCGTTCGCCGGGAAGGTGACAAGGGACACCTCCCACAAGTCGATGGCCTTCAGAATCCAGACGCCTTTTTCCTTGTCGTACTCGTAGTCATCGAGCATGTATCCGATGGACATACCGCTGAGGCTGCCTGCCTTCATGTGCGCGTGGGCGCGCTTGGCAAGCGGGTCGTCATCGATCAGCAGTCGACCCTTGACGTAAAGCCCGGTGTCGTCTTCGCGCATCTCGGTATAAACACCGATCGGCTCGCTCATGTTGTGCTGCCAGAGCATTGCAGGCAGTCGGGCCTTCTCTTTCCAGCGCGCCAGGGTGGCGTCGAAAGCACCGCGGACCACGACGTCCCCGTAACTGTCCTCCACGCCGAACACCGAGCCGTAGCCTTCGAACTCGCCACTATCGCTGACCGATTTGATGGTCAGCGGCAGGTCAAGGCGCTGTTTTGTCTGCATTGGTGGCAGCCTCTGGATTCGTGGTCATGTTCATCGGGGTGAGATAGACGTCACCGCCTTCGCGGGGATTAAGGTCTTCAAGCTCGCGGCAGTCGTTGGGGCTCAAAATGCCCCACTGAATACCCTTTCCGTACGAGGTGTAGCGGCCATTCAGGTCGCCGCGCATCAATGCGCCGGCGTTGAACTTGGCGTAATGGGTGAGCCGGTCCCGCTCATTGAGCAGGCCGACCTGGACCCGGTGCTCAATACGGGTGATCAGCGGCACAAGCGAGTAGTTCACGAAGCTCATGCCCATGTTTTCAACGTTGTTCAGCGTCATTTTTTCCATGTTGGCCACCAGATGTGGCGGCACACGGAACAAGCCGCACAGCTGGGCCTCAGTCAATCGCTTCGACTCGATGAACTGCGAATCCTGGGCATTTAGGCTGATTGGCTTCCAGTCCAAGCCAGCCTCCAGCACCATGGGCTTGTAAGCATTTGCCACGCCCATGTGCTCGCCGTTGAACTGGTCCTTCAGACGCTTGAATGCCTCGTCGGTGAGCTTCTCGCTTGTGGCCAGCACACCGCTGGCCACCGCACCATTGGTGAACAGCTTCGCCGCATGGGCATCCATGGCCTGGCCGAGGCCCAGCGCCTGACGGGCATAGGCGATAGGGTTCAGCCCATTCAATCCATCCAGGGTGAACAGCCGAACATGCCAGATTTCATCCTGGGTCAGCACCTCGGTACCGCTACTGAAGTTGACCGAGTACTCAACGGTCCAGTCATCCTTGAGCTTCGGCTTTACCGAGTCCGGATTGATCGGTAACAGCTCAACGACATTGCCCAGGGCCATAACCTTGTAGGCGTAGAAATTGCCCCGAAGGCATAGGCAGGCTACCAACATCTCCCAAAACTCTTGGGAGGTCATATAGCCGTTAGGAGCCATGGACAGCAGCGGGTAAAGCCTATGCCCAGTGGCTGGCAGCCGCTGCTTATCGGTCTGCTTATAAAGGGTGCAAGGCAGCATGCCGATGGATTCAGACAGGACGCGCACGCAGTTGAATACCACCAGTTGCTGCAATGCGCTGGTGGTAGTCACGCGCTGCCCACTATTTGTGTCGTAGCCTGACCCCAGTGCCCGAGCCAGCTTTTCAGATGTATCGATGGCCTGAGGGTCGCTCTTACGACCGAAGAGGGATCGCAGCATCAGCGATCCCCTCGTACGACGGAAACGACAGCCAGGCTCAGTAGTACAGCGCCGCACACAGAGAGCGCCACGGCCTCGCCCCAGCCAGCCCACAGGCCACGAGTAAGCAGGCAAAGACCAAGCACGCCCACCAAATCAGGCGCAGCACTGGCCAGCAGCGCCAGCCTTGAGGGCTTCTCGCTTACTTGTTCGGTCATAGGGTTCGAATTCCGTGTTTAACAATGTGGTCAGAGAGGGAGTCTTCTGGCGCCGCGCCTGCTAGGACTCGACCGATAGCCATGATCAGCGCCACGGCGCCGTCGATTTTGTTGTCATTACCCTGCTTGATCGCGCGCACGACGTCGTCGTTGCCGGGCAGGAACTTGCCGATCACGTTGCCGATACACCACGTCATGATCGGGTTGCCGTCGTGGTGGAACCGGCCAGATTCAATCGCCGCCTCCAGCTCTTTCATGGCGTCGGACATGTTGGTGTAGTTCTGGGTAATCGTGATCGGCGAAAGCCCCTCGTCATCCAGCTGGTGACTGAGGTTGGTAGCACCGTGCGGGTCAATTGGGCTTTCGCGCACTGGCGCCAGCTTGTTGGCCTCTTTGCACTCCTCGAGGATGTCCCGATAGTCGATCTCTGCGCCCTGCGAGGTGTACAGGTAGCCCGCATTCAGCCAGGCCTGGAAGCGCTCGAACATTCGGCGGTTGTCGGTATTGAAGGCCGTGTCTTCTGGCACCCAAAACCGTGGCGCAACGCTGTAATAGTGGATTTTCCCGTCGATTTCGCGCCAAAACAGCCGGGCCATCGAGTTCATATCCAGCTTGCGGGCCAGGTCGAGCCCGAGATTGCACTCCTGCCCCTCGAACTGCTCCAGGTTGAGGCTTAGGTCTTCGCACGCTTTCCAGCTCTGCAGATTGAAAAAACCTGATTTGGCGCTCACCCAGACGTTGAGATGTTTGGTTTTAAACGTGTTGGTGAACCGCGCCGAGCGGATTGCACGCTGCTGCTGGCTCTCCAGGTACTCCTGAAACACCGAAACCCCCATGCAGGGGTTGGCCTTCGCCAGATTCTTCGGGTCCGTCCAGTCGTCACCCTCGTCCAGGGTCCATATGTAGCCAAAAAGCTCATCGTCCGGCACCGTGCCGTCCAACATTTCCAGCACCTGGCGGCGCTTGTCGTAGCACGGTCCCTCGATGTTCGCCCCGGCCGTGGTGATGATGAACATCAGCGGCTGTCGTCGGGCGCCCATGCCTGTGAGCATGGTGTCGTAAAGAGCTGCGGTTTCGTGTTCGTGGAATTCGTCGATGATCGCGCAACTGGGCGATGCACCGTCCCCAGGGTCCCCGATCAAGGGTTCGAACCGACTGTTGTCGGCCGGGATGTTCATATTCGAGGCGTTGATCTCGATGCCAACGGCCCTGATCAGCATCGGGGAGCGCTGAATCATCAGCTTGGCAGGGCGGAATACCTCCCAAGCCTGCTTCTCACTCGTCGCGCCGGCGTAGACCTCGGCGCCGAACTCCTTGTCCATCACGAACATGCTGGAGCCGACACCGGCGGCAATCACGCTTTTGCCATTCTTGCGCGGCACTTCCCAGTAGCTTTCGCGGAACCGGCGGTGGGCGCCTTTCTTCCTCACCCAGCCGAAGGTGCAGGCCAGGCCGAACAACTGCCACGGCTCTAGGGTGATCAGTTGCCGCTTGTAGGCCCATTCGCCCTTCGTGTGCGGTAGAAGCTGTATAAATTTCAGCTTCTTCTCGGCCTTGGCCGGGTCAAATTTGAACGAAAAATCTTTCGACCGACTCTTGGAGACGTCGTCGAAGTGCCGTTCGATGGCCTGGTGAATGTACCGGCACGCCGGAAACTTGCCTTTCAGGACTGACCTCGCCCAAACCATCGCCTTATCGACGTTGGCGTGGGCGGTTTTGGCCATCAGGTACTCAGCAGGTCTGAAAACGGGTTGGTAGGCTCCGGCTTATTACCGCCGATGATTCTGGTTCTGCTGGCCGGGTCCAGGCCCAGCATCGAGCCAAAGGTGACCATCTGGCGCATCGCTTCGTTTGCGGCGGTGAGCGCCGGGTTTTTAATCGGGCTACCCTGGGCGGACGTGACCACGATACCGAACTGCTGGACTGAGTCTTGAGCCAGACGCCAGTTGCCGTAGGCCGTGCAAAACGCTTCGACGTTATGCAGATCGGTCAGGGCTAAAACTTTCGCGGAGCAGAGCTGTGGGACAATCATCTGCCACACGCGGCGAGCGTTTTCGCTCAACCAATCCGGCGGGTCAATGTCGTTGACCAGGGAGAAATCCGGTTCATGCTTATTCAGCGCGCGCTTGCCTGGATTACCGGCCAGCGCCTTCTGGGCCGTGGGTTTCGGACGACGGCCCGACCGTCCCGCAACCCCCGGCATCGGCTAACTCCTGAACTTTATATTTCGCGGCGACAGAAGAACGATGGGATGGACCATTTCCGAGCAAAAGATCCGGAAGTTTTTCCCTCCCCCCTCCGCCATTTGAGAATCATTATCACGCACCAATTAGATGCAGGCACCGAAATGGTGCGAAATAGATCATTTGACCGGGTAGCCATCCAGCCCGGCGGGCGAGCGGTACTCGAAACCCAGGTCCTCAGCTGTCTTGCGGTGGTGACAACCACCGGCGCCCTTGCAGAGAACCTGGCAATTGTCCTCGGTGTCCTTGCCGCCCTTGAACAGCGGCACGGTGTGGTCCAGCTCGAAGCCGCCAGGATAGTCCGTCAGCCTGCCGCACATGGCGCAGGTCGGGCTTCTGGTCCAGACGTTCAAGCGGCGTTTCTGCAACGCTCGGCCTGCCAGGCGAGGGGCATGGCCATGGTTCTTGACCTTGGCCAGATGCGCGTGAGCATCGCAGTAGGCGGCGTTGCGGTGCAGCGTGTTGCAGCCTGCGTGGCGGCAGGGCTTCTGTGGGCGCTGCGGCATTCGGCGGTTCACCCTACTGTTGCGTTTGGCCAGATGGACCGGGCGTAGGCCAGGGCTCCAGCTTGGTCGTGGTCTTCCGGCATGATCATCGGAAAAGGCGAAAACCCTGGCACTGCGACGTACCAGGACTTCTTTACTTGCTCTGGCTGCGCAGGATCTGGGCGTCTACCTGGTCTGCGCAGGTGTCGAGCAGGTTCACCGCCCTGTCTTTCAACGTCCATAAATCACCGTTCAGTGCCAGGTCTTCATCGCTGGCTGTGACGCGTTCGCACGGCACCAGCTCAGGGGGTTCGAGCCTTACCGCCGTTGTCTTTACCACCAGTGGCTGCGGGCTTGCCGCGCAGGCCGTCAGGCAAAGGCTGAGCAGCCCAATCGCGTACAGGTTTGCTCGTTCGCTTGAGTTGTTCAAAGTCTTTCCTCGCCTTCAGGGCTTTCTGCTCGCTGTCCTTGAGCCGCTTGGCCAAGTCGGCCTGATAGTCGGCGTTGCGCTTGGCCTCTGCCCGCAAGTCAGTGATCGTGGCCTGACTTTCCTTGTTGGCGGCAACGGCGGCCTGCGTGGCGTCGGTAGCAATGGTAATCTGCCCCTGTAGGGCAATGACGCGGTACTGCTGAATCCCGACCAGAAGCAGCGCGACCAGCGCGACGATCAACGCAACGGCGAACGCCTTCATAGCGTGTCCGCCTTGCGGCCTAGGAAGCGGGTGACCAGCTCGCGTATCGCCGTGACGCCAAGGAAACCAATGGTGCCGCCGGCGGCGACTGACAGGCTCGAGGGCCAGGCCATCCATTCGATAACGCTGCTGGCAGATAGGCTCAGGCCACCACAGATCAGCGCTTCGAAAACAATCCGGCGTGTACTGGTCTCCTTTGCGTCGTAGAGAACACGAAGGGCCGAGATAAGGATCGCCATGATTGCGCCCTGCCAAAGTGGATTCGAAAGAGCGACCCAGAGCGCGGCCCACGTATCTGGCTTTTCAGGCATGGTAGGCATCCGGTGTCCTCCCTTTCGGGGAGCAGAAAGTAAAAGGCCACAGCGAATGCTGAGGCCTGGAATGGTTGTGCGTGTCTTCCCACGCTGCCCGCCATAGCCGCCCGGTGAGTGATGACGGGCGCTGTGGCTGCCGGTGTTCTGCTCGTACACGTGACGACCGGCGATACCGTGTGCAGACCTGCCTCACGGCCCGCTCTGCCTGCGGCTCAAAACGCAAAAACCCGGCGCAAGGGCCGGGTTCTAAAGTCTGGTGCGTGCTTTGCTGTTACAGCTTTCGCAGCATGGAATAAATCGTACAACTGCTGTAATCCACTGTCAACGATATGTTTTACATATCAATCATGCTGCCTCGAGAACGGCGGACATGCGGCCGTCGAGCCAGGATTCTCCCGACTTCACCAGTTCGGCTGCCTTCATATGCGTGCAGCCCAGCAGCATGCCCAGCTTTCGATAGGTGAGACCGTCGAACCGGTAGTAATGCCATACAGCATCAAAGCAGTCGCGGTCTCGCTCCCGCAGCACGGAAAGCATGCGGTCAACCCACATCGCCTCGACGTCGTTGATGGCTGGCGTGGGCAACTGGTCGGTGACCACGTTGTCGCGCATAAGTGCATAGGTGGGGCAGACGTAACCGCCAATCCCCGCTTGGATTCGGGTCCAAATTCCCCAATGGGTGAGCAGGTAGCAGCTGCTGACGTTCCGCATCTCAATCCCCCTCACCGGTATTACTGTTTATTGCTCGCCGTCCAGCACGCGCTAGAACCTTGTCCTGGCAGGCATGAACCGCTGCGCAGAATTCCAGCTGATCAGAACCGTGCTCGACGGGCAGCTGTAGAAATTCGTTCCAAACCTGGGCCAACAAACCCACCAGGCGCGCTTCCTGATCAGTCACCTTTATTTGCATGCTCAATCCCCTGTGAAGTTCGTTGCACCGGCGCCTCGCCGGTTGTTCTGTTCGTATTGCTGCTGAGCACTCGACTGCTGATTCACCCGGTTACCAAAGGCAATGATGCGCTGCTGATAGATGTTCAGCATGAGCCCAAGCTGGGTAACCAAATCCTCGACCGGCAACGCCTCCCCTGCCTCAGCCGAAACCCATCCGGACGCATGGCATTCAGTGCATGGCAGCTCATGGAAAACACCCTTCACGACGGCTTTGCCCTTGCAGATCGCGCACCACTTCAACGGCGTCGGTGAGACTTTGAAGCTCGGGCCATGGCTCTTTTTCATGCTTTTGAAACCTCGCCTATGGTTGATTCTTGGATAGGGTCGCAGCCCTTATTCTGTGCGGCTTCCGGGGCTTTCTCAGAATCTCCCGATCTAAAGCCGGTCAATTCGAGAATGACGCCAAGACCCTTGCCGTCAAGGTGTTGATGCCACCGCTCCAACGCCTCACGCTTGCGCGCCATCACATCGGACTGGATGTACACCTTCACGTTGTGGCCCATGGCGTGGTTGATGAGCAGTTCGCCGATCAGGTGATCAATCCCGATATCTGCCCAGCCCGTGCGGGCGACCTTGCGCAAATCGTGGCTGGTCCACTCTGTGCAGCCCAATCGGGTGAACACGGCACTGGCCTGGCCTTCACTCAAAGGCTTGCCATGGCGACCTGGGAACAGGAATGGGCCGGTGTAATGGCGGTGCTGCTGCACAGTCCTGTACCGCATGAGCAAGTGCCGCATCTCGTCGGTCAGCGGTAGGTAATGCTCGACGCGCGTTTTCGTATGCGCGGCCGGAATGAACCACACCCGCTCCGACAGGCTGATGTGGTCCCACCGCGCCTGTCGGGTCTCGCCTATGCGGCTACCATGGCAAAGCATCATGAGAGCTAGCATTGCGTCCCGTGGAAACAGGACAAGTTCGCCCAGCAGCATCTCGAACAAGCCCTCCAAATGCACGCTACGAAGTCTCGAGGGCTTGACCGTCACCTTGGCTTTGGAGAAGTCGCTGAATTTGATGCTTGCCAACGGGTTACGGGATATCAGTCCGAGCTTGAAAGCTTGCCGGAAGGCCAGGGCCAGCAACTGGAACACCAGCCTCACATAGTCAATCGACAGTGCTTCCTGCAATGGCCACATAAGTTCGCGGTCCAGCAACGCCTTGTCGACGGCGGCCAGTGGCGCGCCGCCAAGACGGGGTAGTAAGTGGCACTTGATCGCTGATGCCGCTGTGTCCTTGCGCTTGGCCGACAGGCTGCGGTCCCTCGACATGCGCTCGCCGTACCAGGTCAGCAGTTCCTCAACGGTCACCCATTTCGACAGGTTCGTGCTGACACCGGCTTCAAGGCGAAGGCGAATATCAGGCAAGGCGGCGACAACTTGCTTCACGCCGAGGTCGGGATAGTTGCCGATGTGGTTCCATTTGCCCCTGGTCACCAGATACCACGATGCGCGCGGTCGAGCCTTTGAAAAACGCAGGTACAGGCCCCGGTTCTCCAAATCCCGCAGATCCCGGACAGTGCCAGCGGCCTGCCGCTTGATTTCGGCGTCGGTGATTTTGATTGCGGCGGTGCTCATGCATTGCCCTCGATGTAATCGGAGATGCGAACCCGCACGGCGCCGCCCTTGATGGTTTCAGCACTGATCTGCAACTGGGTCACAAATCGGCTGTCATCGATGCCCAGGGCCTCGGCCACGCCGTCTCGTCCGGACTTGAACGCGGCGACGCAGTTGTCATCGTCCCGGCGGCGCCGGTCAGGTGGGATGAATTCAAGCGAGAGCAGCGCCCGGCCGGCGGGCACCGCCAAAGCGGCCTGACGGCACAGTAGAAAGCAGGCGGCGCGGTATGCCTTCGCCGCTCGGCTTTTAGTTGCCCAGTGCGCTCGAGCATTGGGGCTCAGCACCTTCGGCGGCCACGGCAGCATGAGGTCGCTCATGCAGCCCCCTTCACGGTGAGGATTCCGGCACTGATCAGCGCCTCATGGGTTTCTGCGATTGCGCGAGGCATGTCCTGCCAGTCGATCTCGCCCGCGGCTCGCCCATCGATGGCGTCGTGACAGGCGCTGCAGGCGTATACCGCGACGGTGTCGAAGCCCTTCATGCCCATGCCCTTCTGCCCGCAAGGCAAATGTGCAAGCACGGTTGTTTCCGGGTTGCGATTGCAGGTACCTGGAATGCGAACGGTGCATTCCTGCCCGTTGGCCGAGGCGCGCAGTTTCTTCGAGGTCACGCGCATACCGATTTCCCCGTGATCACATCGACAACCTCGAAGGTGTTCGGCCACATCCAAGCCCCATACCGCTTAGCCATGGCGGCATCTACGAACAACGCCAGGGCATGGTCAGGTGTCGAACCCAGATCGACCTTGAAGGAACAGCAGAACACCGCAAAGCGGTAGATATCGATTTCGGGCATAGCCAAGCGTCGATCAGCCACAGGAGTGCTCACTTGCACAACTCCAGCGCCTGGGCCTCGTTGAAGCCTTTGCCTATGAATGCCAGGTATTTCCCGCGCTTGATCTGTGCATCCACCTCAAAGAACTCCATGAGCACAGGAATACTGCGCTTGAGCTCTTCCAGCTGAGCGCGCTGCTTGTCAGGCATACCGGTTAGCAATGTCAGATTGTCTTTGCTCACTTGGAACCTCCGGCGCGCCTGGCGCGCAATTCTTTCAATGCGTTGTTGCCGACTTCTGGCGCGCTCTTCGATGACGGCGTTGCAATCTCGGCGAATGGGATGGGGCCAAGGTCTTCGCCACGCCATACGCGGCAGGCCTGAGCCTGATAACGCTTCCCGAAGCTGGCCAAGCCCAGCTCACGGCTGAGCAGTGGGAGGCTGTGAAAGCCGGCGGCGGCAGTCGCGTGGTACACGGCAGGGTGAAACCATTTCTCCCGGCCGCGCATCGCTGGGTGGCAGTTGCGCATAGCCTGCTCGTAAGCTGCTTCGACGCCGGGCAGGCCAACCATTTCAGGCGTCGGCATGCACATGCCGATGAACTTGCCGGGGCTCGGGATGAAATCGGTCTCCTCGGCGCGGCAGCGGGCCAGGCCCATATCGATCTGCTCTTGCGTGCAGACGCCGCCCTCGAAAAGAGCGCGAACCCAAACCGCCTTGGCAGCCTGATAGGCCGCTTTGTCGGGCCAGGCCTGCCGCCAGGCTGTGCGAATGGTGCGCAGCTCCCGGAACAGGTCGTTGATGATCTTGCCGACCACCTCGGATTGATCCTGCTGGGCCAGCTCGCTTGCCTCATGGGCCAAAAGACCAGACCGAACAACGGATACCGCCGACTGGGCAATGCTCGACACGGCCCTCATTTCGGCACCTGCTGCATCCAGTCGGTGCTGTCGTCTTCAATCTCGTCAGGCTCGGAACCGGCTCCCGCTGTCTTGGCCCGCTCCTTGGTGAACCAGTTGACAAGCCGATGGCACCATCCGGCCGATGTGTCCACGGTATTTGGCCTGGCGGCGAAGAACCCCATGAACGATTTGATTACCGCGTCCGGGATTTCGGATGGGTTGACACCGGCAATCTGGGCTTGGGCGATCAGGTAGCGACTATCCGGCGACCAAGCCGCGTGCATCGCATACCGCTGGCGGTTGTCCAGATCCTCTACGGTCTGACGGTCCTGCTGGCCAATCAAGTCCG
This sequence comes from Pseudomonas sp. Pseusp88, assembly GCF_047303955.1. Taxonomy (NCBI): domain Bacteria; kingdom Pseudomonadati; phylum Pseudomonadota; class Gammaproteobacteria; order Pseudomonadales; family Pseudomonadaceae; genus Pseudomonas; species Pseudomonas sp. Pseusp88. The sequence continues at coordinate 45,043 of NZ_JBGLYM010000025.1, forward strand.
AAATCTCGCGCTGCTGCTCTTCGGTTCCTTGATGGTTCAATGGTGTATTGGGTGCAGCTGCTGCACCCCGTTCTGCGTTTTCCTGCACCCCGTTCGGTTGTGAGCTGCACCCCGTGCGGTCATCTGCACCCCGATCCTTACGGGGTGCGGCATTTGCACCCCGCTTTAGCTGAAGGTCATACACCACGGGGCGGCGGTCGCGGCGGTCGATGTAGGCGGCAGCGATTGCCTGATTGCCCTCGGCGATCCACCCGGCCTTCTCCAGTTCATCCAATTTCAGGCGGACCGTGCGCTCTGACAGCCCTGTCTGTTTCGAGATAGTCGCCGCAGACGGAAAAGCGCCACGGCCCTCAGGCCCGGCATAGTTGGCCATGCACAGCAAGACGTGCCGCGCGGCGGGGTTATCCAGGGAGGACGTCGGGATATCCATAGCCCAGGTCATTGCTTGAACGCTCACTGCGCAGCTCCAATGTTCTTTTCAGCCAAGCACGCAAGGCCTTTCGGGGTTACGAGGGTTTGAAACGCAGCGCGCTCGATACCGGTTTCGGTGTCGGGCTTGAGTGCGGTCACTTTGTGTTTGAGGTAGCCGGAGCGGATTCGCGGCTGCATGGCAATCCAGCGGGTGGAGCCGCCACGGCGGTAAATCCAGCGGTTCGCCTTCATCCAGTCGAAAAGTTTGAAAGGCGGAATGCCCAAGTGCTTGGCGGCATCGGTAATACAGATAGCGCCCTCGGCAGCGGCCAGCCGCTGAATCGCTGCGACCTTCGGTGCCTGCTTCTGAATGACATGCCGCAACTGCTGGTTCTGCTCTGCCTGATCGGCTGCCAGGCGCAGGGCCTCCGGCAGAGTCGTCGGAATGAATGGAGCGGCGGCATGCTCTTCAAGCTCACGCAGGCGGCATACAACCCGGTGTCGCAAAGGAATGCTGTAGCCGGTGATCAGAGTTTCGGTCAGGTCGCGAGAAAGAAGGAATTCAGCGGTATAACCCCGCCCGTCCTTTACGTCGGTGTGATGGCGCAAATCTGCGCCATCATCCTGAAGCGCCTTCAGCATCACCCGAACATCACGGATCACGTCCTTGTGCTGCTTCCCGGTCAGCTCCGCGATCTCGCGCGACGACATGACCTGCCGCGTCAGATTTGGAGATACCTGAAAAGCTGGCGAGTCAGGCGGGCTATTGTGTGGGGAGGTTGTCGCGTGCATAATCGGCCTCACAAGTGTTGTTGAAGAAGCCGGTCTAGCCACCGGCTTTTTTGTGCCTGTAATTCAGGCGACCTTTACCGACGCTTTTAGCTGAGCCAGCGCCTGCTCGGCGTGGTCAATCTCCCGGAGGATTCGGGCGCGCTCGATCTGGTCTATTCGGCCGTCGTCCATGGCGCTGTGCGTCTCCACGGTCAACTCCGAAATCTCGAACGAAACCTTGCTCAGGGCCTGGTGCACACCTATTGCAGCGGGCAATTCAATTTTCTTGATCGCATAGCCGAACTCGCCAGCAAGCGCAGCAAGTGGACGCATGTCTTGCGTGTGCAGCAGCAAGGCGTAGAGATGCTTCGCGTTGAACCAAGTGCCGTCGTAGTTCGCATTTGCACGCTGAAGCAGGCTCACCGGAGGCATGTTCATGAGCTTCGCGAGAGCTTTGGTATTCGCCTCATCGACGACGATGTCGCAGGCCTTTAGAAAATCGAGCATCCGTAAAACCTCGAGTTTGTTTAAGTGGCTCGAAGCCACCACGCATCGCAAAATGTTGGTGCCAGGGTTAAGCCAAGGGAGTCAGGCGGCGCCGAGCAAAACCTTGTGAGCAAGGTCGACCAGATCAGGACGAAGGCCCGCAATCTTGATTTCGCCGCCGGAGGCGTCTTGGAGCCTTTCAGCAAGGTCTGCAGAAGCCTTCCGATGGCCACCTGCGAGTTGCCAGAGATGGCCAACGGTGGTTTTTGCGGCATCGGCAACTTCTTTACGGCGGCTGGTAGTTGCGTTGGCAAGCCAGTCGCGCAGATGGTCATTCATAGGGGTTCTCCTAAACGTCGGGGAAATTTAGCTTAGGGCTAATATCAGAGCAAGGAATATTTAGCTGTGGGCACATTTAGCATTGAGCTAAACACTGGCATTCTTGCCCGGATGGATATCTACGCAATTCGTAAGCAGCAGCTGATCACGCTGATAGGCAACCAGAAGAAAGGCGTTTGCGCTGATCGCTGGGGGATGGCGCCTGCCCACCTGAGCCAAATCCTTTCCGACAAGACCGCGAAGAATCTGGGTGATGACGTGGCCCGCCGTATCGAAGCAGTCGAGAACCTGCCGCGAGGCTGGTTCGATTCACTGTCAGCGGACGATGGCGATCGCTACCCAATTTCAACAGCGGCCGATTCGCTCACGATCCAGGAGTCGCCAGCCTCATCAACCAGCGCCGCAGACCAAGTGAAGCGGATGCTGGCCAAGGTGAAAGGTCTAACGGTGGAAGCGCGGGAACGGATTGTTGCTGCTGCGGAAGAGCCGGATGACGGGCGCGCCGATGTTGTCCCGGCGAACATATCCAGCCTCAGGCCTACCAACGAGGAGATCGTGATTCCCCAATACGACATTCGCGCGGCGATGGGACACGGCCAGATTCCGCCCGACTATCAGGAAGTCGTGCGCAATCTTGTGGTTCGGGAAGACATCCTGCGGGACAAGGGCGTCACCTACACGTCCAACAAATCGCTCGGGATGATCAACGGCTGGGGCGAGAGCATGGCCGGGACGATCAACGACAAAGATCTGGTGATCGTCGACAAGGGCGTTCAGGACTTCATCGGGGAAGGCATCTACGTACTGACCTGGCACAACGAGCTGTACATCAAGCGCGTGATGCGACTGGACGAAGATCACTACCGACTGATCTCAGACAACCAGCATTACGAAAACCAGACAGCCCGGGTCGATGACGTGACGATTCACGCGAAGGTACTGCTGATCTGGAATGCCAGAAAGGCGTAATTGAAAAAGCCCGCCATTTGAGCGGGCTTTTTTGTGCCCGTCAGAAAGGCGCAGGCTCTTCCAGGGCGTCAAGTTCTGCACGATCCTCGACCCTAGGGTCGTCATCATCCGGAGCTTCCCAGCTCAAGGTCACGGAATCGTCCTCGTCATTGAACACCATCTCTATCCCGTCAACCTCGGCAAGCACACCCATCACCTCGTCCCATTCACGATCTCCATCCGAATCAAGCCGATGAATTTTTGCCCACTTTCGATCTTGGGCGATTGGGTGGTTGATCATGCTGGAAACCCTCAAAGTCAGACGCTCCACGCCTGATATATGGGTTGGCTGCGGCGCCTTAATTTGTCCTTGAACTGCCATGAACACTCTCCATATCAATGCTGTATGTACGTACAGTGTTTTGGGATATTAGCTTGATGCTAAGCGCCGCGTAAAGACCCCCTTCCCTTAGATATCTGTCGTATTGACACCCTTAGAGGTGCCTCGAAAGATTTCACGCCAAGCTAAATTATTTAGCTCTGAGCTATTGACGTAATTTTAGCGCATGGCTAAATTAAGCCCATCGCAGCGGCAACGCAGCGAAGGGCCAGCGGCCCGTCACACGACTGGTGATGCCGCCAGATAGCAAGGGATCAGCGAAATGGTCTCCCAGCCCCGCGAGGGATCGACTGGACCAAGTTCTTTTACACGGAATCACCGGTTTCACTGGCTGGCCTTGGCGACAGGGCCAGACGGGAAACCAACCGAGGGATATCGATATGTCTTCGAGCGATGCAGGCGGGATTTGCGTGTTGGCGATCCCGGGATTGATCGGGGTTGCGCTGGTTGCCCTGAAGTTGAGCGGGCTCATCTGGTGCTCATGGTGGTGGGTGACCGCGCCATTCTGGGAAGTCGGCGCCAGTGCCGCAGTCGTCCTGGCAATCAAGTTCATGGCGATACCAGCAAGGCGCTTTCACTGATTTCGCCGGTTGGCCTTCATAGAGGGCCAGACGGGAAATCACCAGATCAAGCATGGAGCATCAAATGACAGAGCAAACCCTTCAGCAACTGCTGGCCGAGCGCATCAGCACTTACGCCCTATCTGATCGCCCTCGTGAGCTGATCGATGAGGGCATCGACAAGATGTTCAAAAGCGTCGTCGAAGATGCTTTCAGATCCTACGGCACCATCGGCGAATCAATCAAAACAGCCGTGAAAGAAGCCTTTCCAGCCAATGTCACGGACATGTTTGAGCTTCAGCGCTACAACGCCCTGATCGCAAATGCTTTGCGCGAGCGATGGGAGGCTGCTGGCATGGAGTCAGCAATCATGAAGCAGGCTGATGCATCCATCACCGAGGTATTGACTGGTGACGGCCTGCTAACCGGCGAGATATCGCTGAAGGATTTGCTCGAAGCGTTCATTGATGAGCACAAGGAAGAGGCAGCGGAAGAGCGGTGGAGCGCTCCTGAAATCCGCATCATTGAAGAGGAAAGCCACTCCCGCAAGTTCTACAAAATCTTCTTTGATCCACAGCCTGAAGGTGGAAACCGATACAGCCTAAGTAATGAACGTCGCGGCGACTACAGCCTAAAGCACAGCCTGCACGTGATGGTTGACGGTGAGCGTGAAACTGGCGACCGGTGGAGGCCTAAAGTTGAGTTCGGAAAGGTATACAGCGCCAAGCTCGACGATAAAAAGGTCTCGGTCAAGATGAGTTTGCGCAGCAAGTGGGAGCGAATTCTTGCCTCGCTTTACTTTGGTGATGCCGTTTTGCTTATCGATTGCGAAGAGAGCGATTTCTCATACGGCTTCGACGACTGAACAACCAGCGCCACGGCAGCACAGCCGACAAAGCCCGATCCCTGGTTCGCCAGGCCGCATCGGAGAGTGATCGAAGCGTGCCCAAGCGGGCTGCAGCGCTAGGATCGCAAAGCCCCGTAAATCTCCTGAGCTGGGTCTCCAGCCAATACCAGAAACGCGGCGGGAAACAAGCAGGGGTAGCGCCCTGGTGTTTCGATCACTCTCCGATGCGGATGCGGCGTGGAAAGCAGACACGCAGCGCAACGTTGCTCCGAGCGCACCTGAACGACCGGAGAGGTGGTTACCAGTATAGGACTGGGTAAAAGGATCGGCGGAATAGCGAGTCCACCATCGCCCGCAGAGAGAAAGGCTTTGTCGGCCTTTGAGGATAGCCGGAGCAGCGCCCGGCCATCTGCATCACCTATTCGGCGAAAGCCAAAACGAACCGACAAACGCGAGTAGTGGAGACGCAGTAAGCGGGCACGAGCAACGTGTGTACCTGCTGAGCCAATGCACCATGAAGAGCGATGAGGTGGCGCACCGCCAAGCCACTGGGCGGACAGCCGGAAAGACGGCCCGATCACCTCCCAAGAGGCTGCATCGGAATGTCGGCGGGTCATGAAAAAAGCATCTCCAGAGCAATCAGATTGTGGCGAATACCCGGACGTCGATTGCAGAAAATGGTGTGGGCCGACATTCCAATGCAGCTTCAACGATTCGGTAATGCGGACGAAACTGCGGCCTATAACCGCCCACCTGCATTGTGTCTTTCAACCCCAGAGGATTCGCAGCCATGTAAACGACAACCCGCAAGCCCTGCATCAAGCAGCGCTCGCTACACCGTGACGTACGGTGGTAGTTCGTCACGCACAAAGCCCGGTCCGCCGGGCTTTTTATTGCCCGCGCTTATCCGTCAGCACCCTCCCCTGCGCCTGACCGGCTCACAGCAGGCGGCCAGGGTGTTGACGAATAAACGCGAACCATCAGGAGGATCACCCATGCATCCATCATTTCAGGCACGAATCGATGACCTCGGTTCGCTCCTACAGAAAACACGCGCTGCCCGCCAGAACGTTGCCCGAATGACCGGACGCGGCGAGCCGTTCGCACCTCGCCCGATTCGCTACCAGGTGAAGAGCAAGGCCAAAGGGGCGTTCCACATCATCGAAGTCGAGACCGGCAAATGCCGCGGCTTTCGCTTCAGCTTCAAGTCGGCACTTGACTGGGCAATGCAGCTCGAGGCAAAGGCCAACCGTGCGAGCACCGTCCAATGATCGGCGTTCCCCAGGAAGATCCTCGCAAACAGATCATTGCCAACCTGTCCCAGCAGATCGATGACTTCCTCAATCGCGGCAAGGAAATCGTCGAGGTTCCCGCCAGCGCCAGCAAGGAGGCGCCTTTCTATGGCGCCACCGCGCACACAGACAAGCTCCGGGCAAAGCGGGATCGCATGGCCCCAGCAGTGCGTGAGCTGGCAGACAAAGGCATCGCGAAGAAAGGCATTGCGAAAGAGCTGAAGCTCAACGCCAGCACGGTCGCGCTGATCCTCAAAGAAAACAAGATCACCGTGGCCGCCACCTGATGCGCCGGATCAACACCCAGGTGCGCCAGCGCCGCCGACAACAATGGCCATTCAACGAGGCAACCCATGGCGAAGACAGTAGCAGCGAAACACGCCAGCGATTACCGCAAGCGCCAGGCGGAACAGAAGGCAGCCCTGGGCGTGGAAACGCTGAAAGTGGATGTGCCGGAAGGAGTGAAGGCTGGGCTAAAGCGCTTGATGAAAGAGCACGGCTTCAGCCAGCAGCAGGAAGTGTTTCAGACGGCGATTTTGCATCTTATCAGGGCCAGCCGCGAGGATGCAGCGCGCATTCTTAAGGCTGACAGGTCAGGCTTCACCATCTCAACAGAACTGGCGAGTCAGTTCTACGAGGCGAGTTTGAAAGAAATACGGCGAGACTCAGGCGACGAAATTGTCGGGACAGCACGACAGATAATTAGCGGTTAACGCCGCTCGTAAGTGAGTAGCATGTTGCGAATAAAATGAATATCAATAAAATGCAATATATGCCCTGAACTACTCCCCCTTATAATCATGCCAACCAGCTTCAAACCATCTTCATGCATCCAAAAAACAGGAGCGCCGCTAAATCCGTCTCCTGATATTGGAGACTCAATATCGACGATACTATAAAAGCCCTCACCCAGATCTGAAGAGGCAAGCTCTCCTATCCGCATATGAAGAAGAGGCCTTATTATCGACCGTTCATAATCTTCGTAAGTCTCACTAGCGCTAGGAAACCCGGCAAAACATATTTTTGTGCCCATTGGCAAGATACTTGCCGGACGAGCTAATGAAAAATCCCAAGCGACGATTCGCTGTTTTGATCTCTGAAAATAAAGTCCATCGTCAATTTTAAAAATTACAAAATCTTCATCGTCGTCATGGACCACACCCCTCACCGGCGCAAACCCTTCGACGAAAGGAAGGGCAACTTTGCTGCCTTGCTCAAATATGCGAAGATCTGAATAATCAGCCTTTAAATTAGTAATTACATGGTCCGCAGTCATCAAATAATAGCTACCAACATGTTTTATAACGAAACATGTTCCAGCGCCCCACAAAAAATCGGGGTCATTTGAAAAAAATACATGGCGAACCCCCTGCTGGATTAGTTTAATAATACGGTTCTGTTCCGCTTCTGTTAAAACCATACCTGCACCCCCACATGTCTATTCACGCTCTAAAAAATCCCACACACCTTTCGCCTCAGATAAGAGGCTAGAGTTCTTCAACTCAATTTCAAATCCAAATCTTGAGGCAATCGATCTAACTGCGTTTGAAAACGAGCCGCTAGCAAATGGAGAAATATATATATCTTCAATTAGCTCTTTAATATCTACTTTTACTTGGTGAGAGACTGGCTGAAACGTATTGACATTTTCAACGTCAATATCGCCAACAAAAAAAGCTCTAACCTCATTCTCATGCTCGAAAGATTTGCGCTTCAAAAGCGGTGAAACGTGGCCATCTACAACGCATTCGCCAGGCTCAAACTCATCGCGCTGAAAGTCGATATACTTCACCTTTCCAATATAAATCAGTCTGTCTCCCGACTTTTCGCCTCCGACTTCCAAAGCTTTCTTCAACCTACCCACAGTGGTTTTTACCGCAATCCCCTTGCCTAAATCGCTATAAAGTTTCCACATAGCCTCAGATTCATGATTACTGGCATACCAGCAGCTCACCACTGTGCCCTTGAAAATTTTCTCCGCCCTAATTTTAAATTCATTGGGCATCGCATCAATCATCGCCCTAGCTTTAGCTATCGCAAGCCTAACTTGTTCAACGTCAGCTCCCGGCTGCGCTTCCATAAAGTCTAAGAAATTCGCAGTATCTGAGAAGTCTTGCCGATAAACGTCGTAGATAATCTTCAACACCGCTTTAGGTGGGAAACCCTCCATAGGGTCAGATTTAGAATAGCTTTCAAGACTAGCAAAGTATAAACACTCATCACTAAAAAGATTAATAAACTTATCCAAAGCCATATAGCGCCAGAGCACCACGTCTTCATCTAGACTTCTAGTTATCTCTACTCTCAATTTAATGCTCCCATGCCGACGCTATGCCGTTCGTCTGCAACACCATAACACATATCGAACTGCCAGTATTTTCAGGACCTAGGGACACGGTAAAACTCTCCAATAAAATCGAATAACGAATCAAATCGTATATATCCTGCCTGGCAGTTACTAAAAAAATCAATCTCCTCCAGTACATCCCGAAACCAATTATGATCATCAGAAAAAACAACCATCAAAAAATAGATGACTGCGACATCACTGGAAATATTTGCTGAAATTGTAGAATACGCGAAATTTTTAGCTCTCCTTGGAACTTTTGCCTCATAAACAAAATCGATCATATTCGTTAGCGAGTGCGCGTAAGTGGAGAAACCTACACCGCCGTTACCATACCAATAATCAAATCTTTCAATCCACTCATTACCACTCGCGGCATTCAAGGACCAGCCATGACTGAAATCATTGAAAGCACTCTGAAACGCAGCCTCTCCAGTAGTTTTAGTGCTTCCATACCCATATCGCATGGTATTGGATTGCGAAACATTCAACGCCATGAGCTGAAAAAAATTATTATCAAACTGCTGTCTAGCATTATGTCTATTTTGGCGCTCTAGCGCTTTCGCCGAAGACTTCAGCTCTTTCGTAGACCTAGATAATTCTTTACTCTGCAAAACAATGGTGTGCAGAAGCGCAAGTAAACCGATTATGGAAAATAGCGGATTTAATATCCCTCCAACAAAATCCCCAAACTGCCCCCAACTTTCTTGAGCATCCGAGGGTATAAGCCCAAATTTTATAACAAAAGAAATTATTAACCACAAAGCCACAATTAACGCCGAACAAACAATTGCGAGAAGCCATTGTGGTAGGCCATGTATTTTTTTCAATCTCATAATCCATTTGAAATTTTGCGAAATATAGGCGGTATTGATGACCACAGCAATCGATCTATTCGCCGGACTCGGCGGATGGAGCACCGGCGCGCGCTCGGCGGGCGTCCAGGTTCTCTGGGCCGCCAACCACTGGCAGATCGCCGTTGACTGGCATGAAGCCAATCACCCCGGCACCCAACACAAATGCCAGGACCTGCACCAGGCCCGCTGGGAGGAAGTGCCGAGCCATGACCTGCTGCTGGCCTCCCCTTGCTGCCAGGGCCATTCGAAGGCTCGCGGCAAGAAGTCTGGCAATCCGCAACATGACTCGAGCCGATCCACAGCATGGGCTGTAGTTTCTGCCTTGGAGTTCCATAGGCCGGAAGCTGCTCTCGTCGAGAATGTCCAGGAATTCACCGAATGGGCGCTCTACCCGGCCTGGGTCAGCGCGGTGCAGGCGCTGGGATATCAGGTAGCTCCTCACGTCGTGGATTGTGCAGACTTGGGCGTGCCGCAGCACCGCGTCCGGCTGTTCCTGGTCATCACTCGCAGCAAGGCCCCGCTGATGCTCGAACTGCACCGGCGCCAGCATGTACCCGCTGCCAGCTTTCTCGACTTCAGCGCGGGCCGCTGGGCGAATATCGAAAAGCCAGGCCGGGCCCAGGCCACTCTTGATCGGGTACGCAACGGCCGCAAGGCCTTTGGCGACCAGTTCATCATGCCCTATTACGGCAGAGGGTCTGGCCTCACCGGGCGGGACCCGGGCCGCCCCATCGGCACCATCACGACGCTGGATCGCTGGGCGCTGGTCCGTGGCGACCAAATGCGCATGCTCAGCGCCAATGAAGCCTTGGCGGCCCAGTCATTCCCGCCCGACACCCTTCGCCCTAACAACCACAGGCTGGCAATGCACATGGCAGGCAACGCCGTGCCTCCCCTGGCAGGCCAGCGAATTATTGAAGCCCTTCAAGCCGCCGCATAGGCCCGGAGCAACCATGGATATCGACCCGAAAAAATTGGATCGAATCATTCGCAAGATCAAGCATTGCCTGGCGCTCGCCCAAAGCTCCAACGAAAACGAAGCGGCTACTGCCATGCGGCAGGCCCAGGCGCTCATGCGCGAATATCAGCTCACCGAAACTGACGTACAGCTCAGCGATGTGGGCGAGGCGCAGTCGTCGCTTTCACGCACTGTGCGACGGCCAATGTGGGATCGGCAGCTTAGCGCCGTGGTCGCCAAGGTGTTCAATTGCCAAGGCCTGCGATCTCTGCGCTGGTGCGAGATCAAAAGGCGCCGGGTCGAGCACGCCACCTTCGTTGGCGTGACCCCAGCCCAGCATATCGCGCTCTACGCATACGAGACGCTGCTCGCGAAGCTGACCCAGGCCCGCAAGGATTACGTCTCAGGCGTTCGCGCCGGCCGGTATCGCAGCGAGTACTCCCCCACTACCGCAGGTGACCACTTCGCCCTCGCCTGGGTAGATCAAGTCCACCAGAAGCTTCACGCACTGGTACCGCGTGGCGAGGAGGATCAATCGCTGGAGCACAAAGGCGTAGGCAACGAAATAGTTGCCGTCGAGGCGCAGCATCAGGCTTTGATCACGCAGTTCCTGGCTAACCAGGAAATCGGCAAGGCGAGAAAGAACAAGCCCATCGAGCTGGACCTCGACGCCCAGATTGCCGGAATGCTGGCCGGTGCGAAAGTTGAGCTGCATGCAGGCTTAGCGACCGGGGCGTGTGACGCTCTTTCACTATCAGCTCCTGCCTGAAGGCGATCAGGTACCACGCTGCTAATCATCGCCCCAGATCATCAGGACCACCGTTACCCCGGTCGCGGAAAACGCGACCACAAAAAGGATCAACAGAACAATCGGCTCGTACATCAAAAACTCTCCCAAACGGGCGAGTCATGACAACTAGCAGCGTAATACTTTAGCCACAAACAACGACTCGTTAATGATCTGCTCGACGCCTGGCGCCAGCGGCCTCAAAACCTTTCGATCTCTCAACGCGACATCCATTTTCGCTTGTACTGCAAGTGCGTAGGGGTCAAATCCAAGTTCGAACGCAGCACTAAACACTGCGATCAACGCATGGACATAAACACGATCCTCGATGCTTTCCATAGTAGCTCCCTGAGGGGGTCACGAGCCGCCAGCTGTCCTTGGGCGGCCTGTGCTATTCAGTGAAGATCGTTTTCCGTCTCCATTCAAATGAATCGCCGACCAGCGTCACGCTTGCTGACGGTCGGTAACCACTCAATTCAGAGTCAGCCGCAACAGCGGTATAGGTGAACTCATGCCTGAAGAAATGAAATTGAACCGGGCCGCCCGCGACGTCATCGCCGAGCGCCAACGCCAGGTTACTGGAGAAGGCTACTCGCTGTTTCGCGATGATTTGTACGTTCGCGGCGAGATGGCCAATGCGGCTGCGACCTACGCCAGTCTCGCTGGTAAGCCAGAAAGCATGAGCACTTGCTGGCCGTGGGGTCAGGAAACATTCAAGCCAAGCAACGACCGGCGCCGCGACATGGTAAAAGCCGGCGCTCTTATCTTGGCCGAGATTGAGCGCCTCGACAGGATTCCGCTCATCAAGAGTTGGCCCGTCAAGCGCGATGAGAACGGAATGTTCCAGCACCCTGATATGCCTGACTTCGATGAGGGTGACGGCGACAAGTGCAAAGCCTGGATCGCGGAGCAAGGGCTTGAGGTGAAGATGGTCGAGCTCGAATACCACAGCGACGAAGCGGTCTCTGAGCGTTACTTCGAAGCGGGCGACCCGGATTGCAGCTATTGGGAGCCTGATAGGCCACACGGTGAAGGCTGGTTCTGCCTGGCCATTCACGACACTGAGGACGGCCCGGTGTGCTGGTGGGCGCGCAGGGTGGTGACGCCATGATCCGGCCAAAAGAACGTCCGATCCTGTTCTCGGCGCCAATGGTGCGCGCCATCCTTGAAGGTCGGAAGACGGTCACGCGCCGCAAGGTAAAGAAACAGGCAGCTCTGGATTGCTTGGCTGCTGGTTTCGAACCTGCGTTTCTGGCGCTGCCCGGCAATGCAGACCTGTGCCCCTATGGCCAGCCCGGCGACCGGTTATGGGTTCGTGAGACTTGGGCGGCTGACGCTCAGCTAAACGCGATCGCGCCCCGAGAGCTAAGCCAGGGCGAGCCAATTCTGTTCCCAGCAGATGGCGCTTTACGCGAAGTCGGTTGCTCCATGATCTCGCCGGGCCGAAGCCGTCCCAGCATCCATATGCCCCGCTGGGCCAGCCGCATCCTTCTGGAAATCACCGAAGTGCGGGTCGAGCGGCTGCAGGACATCACCCACGAGGACGCGGCTGCCGAAGGGGTACACCGGGACAGCGCCTGTCGAATGTGGACCGCCACGGATGAAGGCGGCACCTGCCATAGATACCCGACCCCAGCCTTCAAAGACCTTTGGACCGGGATCAATGGCCTGGCCTCCTGGAATACCAACCCGTGGGTCTGGGTCGTCGAGTTCAAGCAGGTGACGCTATGAGCACGGCCCGCACCCAACTCCGCCTGCTGGCCAAAGCCTCGATATAACCCTATTGCCGCCCAGCGCGGCCCCTGGAGACAACCATGCCTAAAATGACTCTCGAAGAGTGGGCGGCAGAGCAATACAAGACACCGCCCAGTGCCGCCACGCTTCGCGCCTGGATTCGGGCCGGGCGAATCAGCCCCACCCCGGTCAAACACGGCAACCGTTACTACGTCGAGCAGAATGCCAGCTACCAAGAGCCCGAGGCGCTGGAACGAATCCCGAGGGGCAACAGCCTCATCAGCCGAATAGCGAGTGCACGCCATGGTTCCCAGGCCGCGTAAAACTGGATCAAAAGACCTGCCGCCCAACCTCTATCGCAAAACCGATAAGCGCAACGGCAAGACGTATTACACCTACCGCGATCCGGTAAGCGGCAGAATGTTCGGACTGGGCCAGGACAAGGAAGCCGCGATCATCGAGGCGGTCTCTGCAAACCACGCTGAGGTCCTCAAGCCAACGCTACGAGCCAGACTGGCAGAGCCGCCGAAAGACAAGGGCAAGACCTTCAGCGAATGGCTTGTTGAGTACCACGTGATCTATGCCGCGAAGGGCCTCAGCGTCCATTCAACAAACCTGTACAAGAGCAGGATCAAAACGATCGAAGCAGCGCTCGGCGAGAAGTACCTGCGAGAGATTAGAACGATGGACGTGGCCTCATTTTTGTCGACATTCACGAAGGCAGGTAAGGCGCCTATGTCCAAGGCGCTACGCTCCATGATTCGAGACGTTTTCATCGAGGCCATCGCCGCTGGCTGGTGCGACCACAATCCGGTTGACGCCACCAAGGCAGCGCGATCCAAGGTGAAGCGCAGCCGCCTGAGCTTGGAACTATGGAAGGCCGCGTACGAAGCCACAGACAGGCCATGGCTAAAGCGAGCAATGGAACTTGCTTTGATCACCGGCCAACGCCGGGACGATATCCGGTCGATGCTTTTCAAGGACGTGGAAGACGGCTTTTTGTATGTCATCCAATCGAAGACCGGGATGCGTCTGCGCTTGAGCACGGCGCTCCGGCTTGACGCGATTGACCTGGATCTGGCAACCGTACTGAAGCGCTGCCGGGACAAGGTGCTTTCGAAGCACCTGGTGCATCACTCCAAAACTGTTGCCGTAGCGAAGGCTGGCTCGCCCATCAAACTTGACACGCTCACGCTGCAGTTTGCGAAGGCGCGAGATGCGGGCGCAGCCGCCCTAGGCATTGATCTCGGCGAGCACCCTCCCAGCTTTCATGAAATGCGGTCCCTGGCCGCACGCCTGCATGCAGCCGAAGGCAGGGATGCGCAGAAACTGCTAGGCCACCGAACCGCAGCCATGACCGAGATGTACAAAGACGGTCGAGGCACCGATTGGATTGATGTTGCATGAGCCCCGATGAGTTTCGGGGGAATATTGGGGGGATATTGGGGAAGTTTTTCTCCCCTTATAAATCAAACGGTTACGCCATCGCCGCGTTCTGTCGAGCAACAGCCCGATGATCCTCGACCGCACGCTGCATATCGCCAACCGCAGACTGACCATCTATCACTGGATCCTGCCGTTTCGCGATTCCCTGGGCGAGGTCAAGGGCATCATCGGCGGCTGGCTGGATATCAGCGAACGACGCCGCCTGCTGGAGGATCTGCGCGCCGCCAAGGATCAGGCCGACGATGCCAATCGGGCGAAAAGCACGTTCCTGGCAACCATGAGCCATGAAATACGCACCCCCATGAATGCTGTGATCGGCATGCTCGAACTGGCCCTCAAACGCGCCGACCAGGGTCATCTGGATCGCCCGGCGATCGAAGTGGCCTACAACTCGGCCAAGGATCTGCTGGGCCTGATTGGCGATATCCTGGATATCGCCCGCATCGAATCGGGGCGACTGGCCCTGAGTCCCGAGCGGGCCAACCTGCATCAGCTGGTGGAGTCGGTGGTGCGGGTATTCGAAGGCCTGGCCCGGCAGAAGAATCTCAACCTGCAACTGGACCTGGACAGCCGTATCAACGTTGACGTGCTGATCGACCCACTGCGCTTCAAGCAGATCCTGTCCAATCTGATCAGCAACGCCATCAAATTCACCGAACGCGGTCATGTGCGGGTCAGCCTGCAGACCGATGCGGCGCCGAACCCGCAACAGCTGCACCTGCGCGTGCTGATCCAGGACAGTGGCATAGGCATCAGCAAAGCCGACCAGCAGCGCCTGTTCGAGCCCTTCGCCCAGGCCGACAACAGTGGTCAACTGGCCCGAACCGGCGCCGGACTGGGCCTGGTGATCTGCCGCAGCCTGTGTGAAATGATGGGCGGCACCTTGAACCTGAGCAGCGAACAGGGGGCAGGTACCCAAGTGTCGATGACCCTGGATCTTACCACCCTGGAACCTCTCGCCCCTGAACACCTGCAACGTGATCCTCCGGCCCACGCCATTACACGCCTGAGTATTCTTGTGGTGGACGACCATCCGGCCAATCGACTGCTGCTGTGCCAGCAACTGGAGTTTCTCGGCCATCATTGCGAAGCCGCGCAAAACGGAGCCATGGCCCTGCAGAGCTGGCTGGAAAAACCTTTCGACGTGGTGATTGCCGACTGCAACATGCCGGTCTTGAACGGCTATGACCTGACCCGGGCGATCCGCCGCCACGAGCAGGAACAGCATCTGCCCCGCAGCATCGTGCTGGGTTTCACCGCCAATGCCCAGTCCGAGGAGAAACAGCGTTGCCTGGATGCCGGCATGGACGATTGCCTGTTCAAGCCCATCAGCCTGACGTCCCTGAGCGAACGCCTGACCGGCATTACTCCGTACCAGACCGCTCCACCACCTCCCGGTTATAGCCTGGACAGCGTGCGCAATCTGACCGGAGATCGCCCGGAACTTATCCAGCGACTGCTGGCACAACTGATCAGCAGCAATCAGGAGGATCGCCAGGCACTGGCGGAGCTGATGGCCAGCAAAGATCGCGGCGGACTGCGGGAAATCGCCCACAAGATTCGCGGTGCCGCGCGCATCATCAGCGCCCGCGCGGTCATCGAAACCTGCGAAGCGCTGGAGCAAGCCTGCAATGATGACGCTTCGCATAGCGAGCTCCAGGCCTGCCAGCAGGCCGTGGAGCTTGCCATGGTCAAACTGGAACAGGCGTTGCAACTACAGCAGGCAGACACCCAGCAGCCTTAATGGCAGCCGAGCAGACGCTACCCCGACTTAACTGGTAGACTGCGCCCCGAAATTACTTAAGAGGATCGCTTCATGGCCACTAACCGCTCCCGTCGTCTGCGCAAAAAGCTCTGTGTGGATGAGTTCCAGGAATTGGGCTTTGAGCTGAACCTGGAATTCAAAGAGGATCTGGGTGACGAGGCAATCGATGCCTTCCTAGACGCGTTCCTGGCCGACGCCATGGACGCCAACGGTCTGGACTATGTTGGCGGCGACGACTACGGCCTGGTCTGCCTGGCCAACCGTGGTTCCGTCAGCGAAGAGCAGCGCGCTACCGTTGAAGCCTGGCTCAAGGCCCGCAACGAACTGACCAAGGTTGAAGTCAGCCCGCTGCTGGATGCCTGGTATCCGGAAAAGCCGATCAACCCGGCTGCCTGATCGCAACGCCGCTTGATTGCACGAAGAAGCCACCCCTCGGGGTGGCTTTTTTATGCCCGCCATTCCACCTATCCCACCCTCTTCTGCCCCATCCTGTGGGACCGGCTTTAGCCGGGAATGAACATTCAAGGCCATGGACAGGTTGCGCCTGCAACGCCGCCTTCCCGGCTAAAGCCGGCCCCAGATCAGATCCATGCTGACATCACTGCGCAAAAAAATAGCGCCGGACGCCCGCAGTTCGGCACAAGTCACGTTGGCTTCGGGCATAATGCCGCTCTATTCGGTTGTCATTTTCATTTTTTGTCAAAATTGCTTGTTTAACCGGCATTTACGTCGAGGGCACTTTTCTACGCCCTCTTCTTCACCCTTATTTTTGCTTTAGGGTTTTCTTGATGATCAAGTCTTTACGTCCATTGCTGCTAGCCACCCTGTTTCTGCCCCTGACGCTTCCTGCCAACGCTGCAACGATCAACACCGCCCTGCCGCCAAAGATCGAACAGGCCCTCAAGACCGCCAAGCTCAACGACAACGCTCTATCCCTGGTCATGCTGCCACTTAACGGTCCCGGCACACCGACCGTGTTCAACGCCGATGTATCGGTCAACCCGGCCTCGACCATGAAGCTGGTCACCACCTTCGCAGCCCTGGAAATGCTGGGCCCGACCCATCAGTGGAAAACCGAGTTCCTCACCGATGGCACCCTCAGTAACGGCGTGTTGCGTGGCAACCTGTACCTCAAGGGCGGCGGCGACCCCAAGCTCAACATGGAAAAGCTCTGGCTGCTGATGCGTGACCTGCGCGCCAATGGCGTGCAACAGATTACCGGTGATCTGGTCCTGGATCGCAGCTACTTCATCCAGCCACAACTGCCGGAGTTCAACGACGACGGCAACGACGAGAACAAGCCGTTCCTGGTCAAGCCAGACTCGCTGATGGTCAACCTCAAGGCCCTGCGCTTCGTTGCACGCAACGAAGGAGGCAAGGTGCTGGTCTCGGTGGAACCGCCCATTGCCAGCATCCACGTGATCAATCAGGTCAAGCCCCTGGCGTCCAGGCAATGTGGCGACGACGTCCGCTACAGCCCGGCACCACAGCCCGATGGCAGCGTCGCGGTCACTGTCAGCGGCCCCCTGGCCGACGGTTGCAGCTCCCAGACCTATCTGTCGCTGCTCGATCATCCGACCTACACCGCAGGCGCCGTACGTGCCATCTGGCAGGAGCTGGGCGGCACCATTCAAGGCGCAGACCGTCAGGCCAACGTGCCGGACAGCGCCAAGGTACTGGCCCGGGCATTCTCCCCGGACCTGGCGGAAATCATCCGCGACATCAACAAATTCAGTAACAACACCATGGCACAGCAGCTGTTCCTGAGCCTGGGCTCGGCGTTCCGCAACGAGGCCGATGGCGATGACGCCAAGGCCGCACAGCGCGTGGTACGCCAATGGCTGGCGAAGAAAGGCATTACCGCGCCGCATCTGGTGATGGAAAACGGCTCCGGGCTGTCCCGTGCCGAACGGGTCAGCGCCCGTGAGATGGCGGTCATGCTGCAAGCGGCCTGGAACAGCCCCTACGCCGCCGAATACATGAGTTCACTGCCCATCGCCGGCATGGACGGCACCATGCGCAAGCGTCTCAAGCGCAGCCCGCTGCTGGGTGAAGCGCATATCAAGACCGGCACCCTGAATACCGTGCGGGCGATCGCCGGGTTCAGCCGCGACAGCAACGGCAATACCTGGGCGGTGGTCGCGATCCTCAACGATCCAAAACCGTTCGGTCTGTCGTCGCTGCTTGATGAAGTATTGCTGGAGCTGTATCGCCAACCCAAGTTGGGCAACGCCAACGTGTCGATCCAGCAACCCTGATAACGGCTGTCAGGCGCGTTCCGGCTCCACCCGGTCGCGCCCGGCCTGTTTGGCCGCATAGACACCTGAATCGGCACGCAGCAACAGGGCGTCGCCATCTTCTTTGTCACGCCAACCGGCAATGCCGAAGCTGGCCGTGACCTGGCCAACACCCTCGATCGGCTGATTGCGCAAGGATTGGCGCAGCTGCACGGCCAGTTCCTGAGCCTGCCAGGCGCTGGTGCCGGGACACAGCACCACGAACTCCTCCCCACCCAGGCGACAAAACACGTCATTGCGGCGCAGCCGCTGGCTGATACGTTGGCAGATTGTCTGCAGGACCTTGTCGCCCATGCCGTGGCCGTATTTGTCATTGATCCGCTTGAAGTGGTCGATATCCAGCATGATCACCGACATTTCCCCGCCATACCGCTCCAGTCGCGCCAGTTCGGAGCGCAACCGGTCCTGAAAGAAACGCCGGTTATAGACGCCGGTCAGTACATCGGTCACCGACAGCGCCCGCAACTCTTCCTCGACCCGCTTGGTGTCGGAAATATCCGAGAAGAAACCGTGCCAGAGAATCGCCCCATCGCTCTGCCGCTCCGGGGTCGCCTCACCGCGTATCCAGCGTTGTCCCTGCACCGGCAGCTCGACCCGGTACTCTTCGTGCCAGGGCGTGAGATGGTCGGCGGACTGACGAATCGACTTCCTGACCCGGCCAACATCAAGGGGGTTGATCCGCGCCAGGATGACGCCGATATCAGCACGCATTTCTTCCTCGGACAACTCGAACAGGCTGCCCATCCCGACACTGGTATAGGTGAAACCGGAGCGGCCGTTGGCCTCCAGACGGTACTGATAAATACCGCCGGGGACATTGGCGCTCAGCTTTTCAAGCAATTGATCCCGTGCCGCCAGCGCTTCATGGACGCGCTTGCGCTCAGTGACATCGATGCACACGGCCAGGTAGCCCACCCACTGTTCCTGCTCGTCACGTACCGCCGTCACCAACATATTGACCTGCAACGAGCTGCCATCACGACGCAGGAGCGTCCATTCCTGGGACTCGTGGCCATCCTCTTCGGCCGCCTCGACAAACAGCGCCTCGGCTGCGCAAATACGCCGACCATAGCGTTGGCTCATCTGCTCACCATGACGCTCCAGCTCAGCGGCCAGCTGGAAATCTTTCAACGAGAGACGCCCCAGGACCTCCTCATCGCGGTAGCCAAGCATCTTCTGCGCGCCGACGTTAAAAGTGGTGATAACTCCATTAAGGTCCGTAGCGATGACCGCCACTTCCGTTGCCGCGTTGAGTACGTTGCGCAGTTGCCCATGGGTACCGCGCAATTGCTGTTCACGCATGCGCAACTCTGCCGTGCGCTGGTCGACCAGATACAAAGCCCGCTGGCGCTGGCCGACCAGACTATAGAGCAAGCCGCTGAGTAACAGACTCAGCAGCCCGCCCAGCACGATCACATCGCCAGTGGAAGATTCGTTGGCACTGAGAAAGGTCGCGGTAGGACGGATCTCCAGCAAGTAATCACGGTCGGCCATGCCCAGCAGCGAACTGACCCGCAGCATCTCGCTCGCCGCATCGGACGGCGATTGATAGAGCAACTGCTCGTCTGCGGACGCCGTCAGGTCGCGCAGACTCACCGCCAGGTTGTCCTGCACCGACAGGCCTTCGGTCATCAACTGCTTGAGATTGATCGCGGCGACTACATAACCCAGCACGTCACGGGGTTGACCATCGGTCCTGGCGACGCTGGACAGCACAGGAGAAACCAGCAGAACCCCGTCGGTGCGTTCATCGTCATGCCCGAGCAGCTCGGTACGGGGGCTGGCGACCATGGTGCCCAATTGCCGAGCGCGCTCAAGGGTGGCCTGACGCAAGGGTATGGAGAGCATATCAAAGCCCGCAGGGGCCGCCTTACCCCCCATGGACTGCACAAACAACAGGGGAAAATAGGTCTCGCGCCGTCCTGCCCGGCGGAATCCGCCCTGCCCGTCCGGCTCAAGAATGCTGTAATCGGCTCGCACATCCTCCCGCGCCCTGTTTTCGAACGTCGAACGCTCGGCATCAGTGACCCGAGGCGCCCAGGCATAGGCCTCGGTGCTGATCAGCAACGGCGTGGCAAAACCAGCGAACTCCCGGCGAGTGACCTCATCGGAATAGATAAAGAAACGCCGCAGGCTGTCCAGGCGTCGGGCCTGATTGTCGAGGCGCTCTTGAATCCGACTGACCCGTTCCCCTGCCAGCAGATCGAAACGCTGACGCAGCTGGCGCTGATAAAGTTCGGTGCTGGCCATGGCCAGCATCGCGGTAAGCATGGCCCCTATCAGAAAAGCGACGATAGCAACCATCCAGGCAGATGTTTGCTCACTGATAAAGCCGAGGATCTTGGGTCTGAACTGCTTGGAAGACATACGCAGAACTCACGACATCGGCAGGATATGAGACACCCTCACTGTAGATGGCTTGTAGCTATTTGCCACTAATCGAAGCTGCAAAATATCACGCCGATAACAGAGGAGCTCACTATCACAGCCGCCCCGTAGGAGCGCGGCTTGCCCGAGAAAACGTCTGGCGCGATCAGCCAGAGAGACCGCGTGACGCCTTCGCGGGCAAGCCGCGCTCCAACTGACCACTCACATCACGCCCGCGCCGTAATCTTCCACGCCCGGTGAATCTTGCTGTTGCGGGCAAAGTCCGGGTCGACAGTCTGGGCGGTGATTTCTTCGACGGCATAACGCTCGGCCAGGTTCTCCTCCAGTACGAACTTGCGAAAGTTGTTGGAGAAGTACAACACGCCGCCCGGCGCCAGGCGCGCCATCGCCAGGTCGATGAGTTGCACCTGGTCACGCTGCACGTCGAACACCCCTTCCATGCGCTTGGAGTTGGAGAAGGTCGGCGGGTCGATGAAGATCAGGTCGTATTCATCACGACTGGCTTCCAGCCAGACCATGACGTCGCTCTGCTCCAGGCGGTTCTTGTCGGAAAAACCGTTGAGCGACAGATTGCGCCGCGCCCAGTCCAGATAAGTACGCGACAGGTCGACGCTGGTGGTGCTGCGCGCGCCGCCCTTGGCTGCGTGCACACTTGCGGTGGCGGTGTAACTGAACAGGTTGAGGAAGCGCTTGCCTGCGGCTTCACGCTGGATACGCATGCGCATCGGTCGGTGGTCGAGGAACAGGCCGGTGTCGAGGTAGTCGGTCAGGTTGACCAACAGCTTGATGCCGCCTTCGCTGACTTCAAGGAACTGGCCCTGGGCGCTCTGGCGCTCGTACTGGCGAGTGCCACTCTGACGCTCGCGACGCTTGATCACCACCCGGCTCTTGTCGATGCCCAGTGCCTGGGGTATCGCGGCCAGAGCATCGAACAGGCGCGCCGAAGCCTTTTCCGGATCGATGGACTTGGGCGCGGCGTATTCCTGCACATGCACCCAGTCGTGATAGAGATCGATGGCCAGGGAGTATTCCGGCATATCGGCGTCGTAGACCCGGTAACAGTCGATGCCTTCACGGCGCACCCACTTGCCCATCTGCTTGAGATTCTTTTGCAGACGGTTGGCAAACATCTGTCCGCCCTCGCTCAGGCGCGGCTGCTCAACCACCGCAGGCACCGGCTTGATCGGATTGCCGTTCTTGTTCAGCTTGCGCTCTTCAACCACTTCCTCAACCGGGTTCTCCCGCTCGATCTGGCGTTGCTCGGGGGTGCGGCGCTCGCCGGTGACGAACTGATCCGGCTGGACCTTGATCAGCAACAGCTTGCATGGCAAGGCACCGTTCCAGAAAGCGTATTGCTTGTGGCTGCGAATACCCATGCGCTTGCCCAGGTCAGGGGCGCCGGTAAACACCGCCGCCTCCCAGTTCAGGCAGGCCTGACGCAGACGTTCGCCGAGGTTCTGGTAGAGATACAGCAGGCTGGCCTCGTCGCCCAGGCGTTCGCCGTACGGTGGGTTGCAGATCACCAGGCCTTTCTGGTTCTGGTCCGGGCGTGGCTCGAAGGTGGCGACTTCGCCCTGATAGACCTTGATCCAGTCGCTCAGCCCCGCGCGCTCGATGTTGTTGCGGCCCGGCTGAATCAGCCGTGGGTCGGCTTCGTAACCGCGAATCCACAACGGCGGCCTGGCCAGGCCGGCGGCGGCACGCTCCAGGGCTTCGTCATGCAGCTTGCGCCACAGGGCCGGGACGTGGCCCAGCCACTGGGTAAAACCCCAGCGCTCGCGCTTGAGGTTTGGCGCGATGTCGGCGGCGATCATCGCCGCTTCGACGAGGAAAGTACCGACACCGCACATCGGGTCCGCCAAAGCCCCGCCTTCAGCGGCAATACGCGGCCAGCCCGAGCGGATCAGAATCGCGGCAGCCAGGTTTTCCTTAAGCGGCGCAGCGCCCTGCTGCAGGCGATAGCCGCGCTGGTGCAGGCTGTGGCCGGACAGATCCAAGGACAGGATCGCTTCGCCACGGTCCAGACGCAGGTGGATGCGCAGGTCCGGATTGAGCTTGTCCACCGACGGACGCGAGCCGTCAGGGGTGCGCAGCTTGTCGACGATGGCGTCCTTGACCTTCAGGGCGCCGAAGTGAGTGTTGTCGATTCCCGAACCGTGGCCGCTGAACTCCACGGCCAGACTACCGTCGGGCTCCAGGTGATCCTGCCAGTCAATATCGAGTACGCCGTCATACAGGTCATCGGCGTTTTTCATCGGAAAACGCTTGAGCACCAGCAACACACGGTTGGCCAGGCGCGACCACAGGCACAGGCGGTAGGCCGTCTCCATGCTGGCGCTGCCACGGATCGCCGAGGTGTGTTCACGGGTCTCTTCAAGACCCAGCGCTGTGGCTTCCTCGGCAAGCAGCCCTTCCAGGCCTTTGGGGCAAGTGAGGAAAAGTTCGTAACGGTCCGACATGAGACTTCCAGGGCCTGAGCCATAAGCGGCGGGCAACGCATTGCCAGCCAGATTTAAACAGGCGTCTTTCTTGGAGAACGCCTGCGTGGCACAGAGTTTGTGCCGGTCCGCCGCACCAACGGTAGTGTCAGTGCGACGGTAAAAATAGGCGACCGTAACGGCCATGCAACAGAGTGACAAAAAAAACAGCTATTGGCCCTGACAACCGCGGCGACAAAAAGTCACATCACGACCCTTCGTCGAATAACCCCTGACTGCATACGGCCATCACCTGCGGTTGAGAAACACTCTCATATTTCTCTGAAAGCCTTGATACAGGGGGGCTGCACAAATTCTCAGTTTTGAAACATATCTGTGCTTATCGCCCAAGCTTTCCAAATATGACTTGCTTATGACAAAACGATCATTCACAGCGCCCGATGCATTGGATAGAACTGACCACAGGTCGTCACTGCAACGGTGATGACATCCAGGCCCGCGACGCCGGCAGCGGGCACCAACGGCAGAAATATTCTGCCCGACCTCGAGCAAGAGGTCTCAGGGACATAACAGTCAACAAACGAGGGCAACACCCTATGAGAAGACTTAAGCGTGATCCGTTGGAAAGAGCATTTTTACGCGGATATCAATTTGGTGTTCATGGTAAATCCCGTGAGCTTTGCCCTTTTACTCTACCGTCGGTACGCCAAGCCTGGATCAATGGCTGGCGAGAAGGACGTGGCGACAACTGGGACGGTATGACTGGCACTGCGGGCATCCACAGACTCAACGAACTTCACGCGGTCGGCTAAGGTAGCTGGACTCATCGACTGACAATCAAACTTTGCATCTTTACTGAAAACCATGCACGTCCCATCCGGACGGCGGGCCAAGGCCCAGGGGCTCCTTTACGGAGCCCTTTTTTATGGGCGCCTGACCTGTACGCTGTCGAAGGCTGCATTCGACCGCCTTCGCAGCCTTCAGCAGCCCCTACAGCACCACATTCCATTTCAGATACGTGCGTGGCTCAACCCCGTGGCATCGCTGCAATCGCATCCACCGACTCACGAATCAGCGCCGGGCCCTTGTAGATGAAACCGGAATAAATCTGCACCAGGCTCGCCCCTGCCGCAATCTTCTCGGCAGCATGGCGGCCTTCGGTGATGCCGCCCGCCGCGATGATCGGCAAACGGCCAGCCAGCTCTCCTGCCAGTACCTTGACTGTATTGGTGCTCTTCTCCCTCACCGGCGCACCCGACAGACCACCGGCCTCGTCGGCATGGGGCAGCCCCTCAACGCCCTCGCGACTGAGGGTGGTGTTGGTGGCAATGACCGCGTCCATCCCGGTTTCGATCAGGGCAACCGCGACCAGCGCAGTTTCTTCGTCGGTCATGTCCGGGGCGATCTTGATTGCCAGCGGGACGCGACGGCCGTGCTGCAGGGTCAGAGCCTGCTGACGCACGCTCAGGGCTTCGAGCAGTTGCTTGAGCGAGTCACCGAATTGCAGGCTGCGCAGGCCCGGGGTGTTGGGCGAGCTGACGTTGACCGTGACATAGCTGGCGTGGGCATAGACCTTGTCCAGACAGATCAGGTAGTCATCGACCGCGCGCTCCACCGGCGTATCGAAGTTCTTGCCGATATTGATCCCCAGAATGCCCTTGTAGCTGGCGGCCTTGACTCGGTTGACCAGATTGTCCACGCCCAGATTATTGAAGCCCATGCGGTTGATGATGGCCTCGGCATGGGGCAGGCGGAAAATCCGTGGCTTCGGATTGCCCGGCTGCGGACGCGGAGTCACGGTGCCGATCTCGACAAAGCCGAAACCCAACTGGGCAAAGCCATCGATGGCCGCGCCATTCTTGTCCAGGCCCGCCGCCAGCCCCACCGGATTGGGGAACGCAAGGCCCATGACCGTCACCGGCAAGCGCGCAGGCGCCTTGCTCAGCAGGCCATTGAGGCCAAGGCGGCCACCGGCGCCGATCAGGTCCAGGGACAGATCGTGGGAGGTCTCGGGGGAAAGTTTGAACAGTAACTGGCGGGCCAGGTTATACATGGGCGGGCGCGGCTCGAGGAGGCTGGACACAGGGCGGGGATTATAGACAGCTCAAGGGCTGCGCGCGACACCGTTTGCGCAGTGATCACTCTTGAAGCACCCGCGCCTCGCACGCACCAAAGCAGAACCGCTACGAGCACCTTGTCACATTGACATGCCCCGCCAAGCCCGCCCAGGCTGGCTTTCTCCGTATTTGGCCCGGCTTTTGCTAAAGCCATTAGCACAGGCAGCCAACGGCGGTTGCCCCACTGAATACGACAAAGACGTCGCCTACCCCTTCGCAGAACAGCGAATCGGGTTGCGACGTTTTTTTTCGTCTTGGCTCCGCGGTCTGGAGCCGGTGGAGCCGCCGTGTGTGCGCTCCACCTCCTATCCGTCGAGGTCCCCGCCCGACAGATCCCCCTTTTGCAGATGAGGTGTTCGATGAGTACAAGTTTCTGGAAGGCCGGTCATAAACCCACCCTGTTTGCCGCATTTCTGTATTTCGACCTGAGCTTCATGGTCTGGTATCTGCTCGGACCACTGGCGGTGCAGATTGCCGCCGACCTGCACTTGAGCACCCAGGAGCGTGGCCTGATGGTGGCCACGCCTATTCTGGCCGGGGCCGTATTGCGCTTCCTGATGGGCATGCTGGCTGACCAGTTATCGCCCAAGACCGCCGGGATCATCGGCCAGATCATCGTCATCGTCGCCCTGCTCGGCGCCTGGCAACTGGGTATTCACAGCTACGGCCAGGCCCTGCTGCTCGGCGTTTGCCTGGGCATGGCCGGTGCGTCCTTCGCCGTGGCCCTGCCCCTGGCCTCGCAGTGGTATCCACCAGAGCATCAAGGTAAAGCCATGGGCATCGCCGGTGCCGGTAACTCCGGGACGGTATTTGCTGCCTTGATCGCCCCGGTACTGGCCGCAGCCTTCGGTTGGACCAACGTCTTCGGCTTCGCCCTGATCCCGTTGATTCTGACCCTGATCGCTTTCTCGCTGATGGCACGTAACGCCCCTGAACGCAGCAAGCCAAAATCCCGCGCCGACTACCTCAAGGCCCTGGGCGATCGCGACAGCTGGTGGTTCATGTTCTTCTATAGCGTGACTTTTGGCGGCTTCATCGGCCTGGCCAGCGCCCTGCCCGGCTACTTCAACGACCAGTACGGCCTGAGCCCGGTCACCGCCGGTTACTACACCGCTGCCTGCGTCTTCGGTGGCAGTCTGATGCGCCCGTTGGGCGGCGCCCTGGCGGATCGCTTCGGCGGTATTCGCACCCTGGCGTTCATGTACGCCGTAGCGGCCATCTGCATCGCTGCCGTGGGCTTCCATATTCCCAGCTCCTGGGTGGCCCTGGCCCTGTTCGTTTCGGCGATGCTCGGCCTCGGTGCCGGTAATGGCGCGGTTTTCCAACTGGTACCGCAACGCTTCCGCAAGGAAATCGGCGTGATGACCGGCCTGATCGGCATGGCTGGTGGTATCGGCGGCTTCCTTCTCGCAGCGGGTCTGGGCGCGATCAAGCAGAACACCGGCGATTATCAGTTGGGTCTGTGGCTGTTCGCCCTGCTCGGTGTACTGGCCTGGTTCGGCCTGCTCAACGTCAAGCGTCGCTGGAGAACCACCTGGGGTTCGGCTGCCGTAACCGCAGCGCGGGTCTGATGAGCCTGCAACTGCGGGTTGCCCAATTCAGCGCCAGCGGTCCGCGGGCGGAGAATCAGGACGCGCTGCGCCTGGTCACTCCGGCCCCGGCCCTGGCCGCCAGCAAGGGCTATCTGTTCGCCCTGGCCGACGGCGTCAGCCAATGCCAGGACGGCAGGCTGGCCGCCCAGTCAACCTTGCAGGCCCTGGCGCTGGACTACTATTC
The DNA here is from genome assembly GCF_047303955.1 of Pseudomonas sp. Pseusp88. Classification (NCBI taxonomy): domain Bacteria; kingdom Pseudomonadati; phylum Pseudomonadota; class Gammaproteobacteria; order Pseudomonadales; family Pseudomonadaceae; genus Pseudomonas; species Pseudomonas sp. Pseusp88. The sequence goes on from NZ_JBGLYM010000025.1 coordinate 72,007, forward strand.
GACGCCGGAAACCTGGGGCATCACCCAGGCGCTGGACCGCCTGTTACTGGCGCAGAATCGCTGGCTTCTGGCCAATGGCCTGCTCACCACGCTCAGCGCCCTGGTCCTGCGCGGCCGACGCTTTACCCTCGCCCACGTCGGCGACTGCCGGGCCTACCGCTGGCAGACCGGTCAGTTGCAGCGCCTGAGCGAGGACCATGTCTGGGAACAACCGGACATGCAGCATGTACTCAAGCGCGCCCTGGGCCTGGATCAACATGTCGTCATGGATTATCTGGACGGCGAACTGCAGGCCGGCGAACGGCTACTGCTGCTTAGCGACGGCGTCTGGGCTACCCTGGCCGACAGCCATATTCGCGCAATTCTCGACGAACAGACGGACCTGGATATTGCCGTGCAAACTCTGGTCAGCGCGGCGCATCGAGCCGGCAGCCAGGACAACGCCAGCGCACTGCTGGTGCAGGTCGATGCGCTGGGCCAGGACGATCTTGGCGACACCCTGCGCCAATTACAGCAATGGCCGCTGCCGCCAAAGTTGAAACCCGGCCAGCGCTTTGAGGGCTGGCAGGTGACGGGCCTGCTCAACGAGTCGCGGCAATCCCTGCTCTACCGGGTGCAGGACGGGCAAGGCCAACCCTGGCTGCTCAAGACCCTGCCTGACAGTCGCCATCAGGACAGCGAAGCCGGTCCCGCCCTGCTGCTTGAAGAATGGTTTCTGCGCCGGGTCGCGGGTCGCTCGTTCCCGGAAATTCACCCCGCTGCGGATCGCCAGCATCTGTATTACCTGATGCGCGAATATTCCGGCTGCACCCTGGCGCAATTATTCGAAAACGTCGGGCCATTACCCGTGGCGCAATGGCGCGATCTGGCCAATCGTCTGCTGCGTGCGACGGGATTACTGCATCGACGCAATATCATTCATCGCGATATCAAGCCGGACAACCTGCTGCTCAGCGACGATGGCGAACTGCGCCTGCTGGATTTCGGCCTGGCCTTCTGCCCCGGCCTCTCGGTCATGGCGCCCGGAGATCTGCCCGGAACTCCGAGCTTCATTGCCCCGGAGGCCTTCAAGGGCGCACTGCCCGACCCGCAACAGGATCTGTATGCCGTCGGGGTCACCCTTTATTACCTGCTGACCGGCCACTATCCCTATGGCGAGATCGAGGCCTTTCAGCAACGACGTTTCGGCACTCCGGTCCCGGCCAGTCGCTATCGCCCGGATCTGCCCGATAGTCTGGAACAGAACCTGATGCAGGGTCTGGCGGCGGATCCCCAACAGCGCTTTGAAACCGCCGAGCAGTGGTTGCTGCAGCTGGAACAGGCCGAGCACCAACCCCTTGCTCCGCGCCGCCAGCCGTTGCTGGAGCGCGAACCGCTGAAAGTCTGGCGCACCCTGGCCCTGGTCTCGCTGTTGATCAACCTGATCCTGATGGTGTGGTTGCTAAAAGGCTGATAGGTGCGCCAATCCGGTGCAAAAAGTCTCGAAATGGTGCAAACAATGTTTAACAACGCGATTTTAATGGGGGACCGGCTTCAGCCGGGAAGGCACGTTTAAAATCAGGGAAATCTGGCGGGTGCATTGGCCCTTTCCCGGCTAAAGCCGGTCCCACAACGTTACACCCTGACACAGCACATCCGCCCGCCCCCCTCAAACGCAACCGATCAGTACTTGGCACAACCGCTGCATAGCCAACTGCAGAGAACTACATCGCGCGCGCTTTCAACGATGAAAGCGGCGCCTCCCGAGATAACGGGACAGGACAAAGGCGTCCTGCCAGGCAACTGGCAGGACGCCTTTTTTTGTTTGCGCGGAATTTGTCGAGCAGGCTCGGAGAGACCCATGAAAAAACCCAGACTGGTCATGATCGGCAACGGCATGGCAGGCGTGCGCACCCTGGAAGAGCTGCTCAAGCTCAGCGGCGATCTGTATGACATCACTGTGTTCGGCGCCGAGCCGCACCCCAACTACAACCGTATCCTGCTCTCACCGGTGCTGGCCGGGGAACAATCCTTTGACGATATCGTGCTCAACGACCTGAGCTGGTATCTGAATAACAATATCCAATTGCTGCTCAACCGTCGGGTGGTGAAGATCGACCGGGCCAGACGCCTGGTCATCGCCGATGATGGCACCCAGGCGCACTACGACCGCCTATTGATCGCCACCGGCTCTACGCCCTTTATCCCGCCGATCCCCGGCCACACCCTCGACGGCGTGATCGGCTATCGCGATATCGCCGACACCCGCACCATGATCCATACCGCCAGGACCCACCGTCACGCGGTGGTCATAGGCGGTGGCCTGCTGGGCCTGGAGGCCGCCAACGGCCTCAAGCTGCGCGGCATGGATGTCACCGTGGTGCACATCGGCAAATGGCTGCTGGAAAGGCAACTGGACATGACCGCCGGCCTGCTGCTGCAGGACGCCCTGGAAAGTCGCGGCCTGAATTTTCGCCTGAACGAACAGACTCAGGCCCTGTTGGGCGACGATCAGGGTCGGGTCAAGGCCGTACAGTTCGCCAATGGCGAGCAGGTCGCCGCCGACCTGGTGGTCATGGCCGCAGGTGTCAGGCCGACCACCGAACTGGCCGAGCGAGCAGGCTTGCCGTGCCAGCGCGGCATTCTGGTCAACGACACCCTGCAGACCTACGACCCGCGCATCTACGCCATTGGCGAATGCGCCAGCCATCGCGGGATCGCCTATGGCCTGGTGGCGCCGCTGTTCGAGCAGGCCAAGGTCTGCGCCAATCACCTGGCCCAACTGGGCTTCGCCCGCTACAAGGGCTCGGTGACCTCGACCAAACTCAAGGTGACCGGCATCGACCTGTTCTCCGCCGGAGACTTCATGGGCGGCGAAGGCACCGAGAGCCTGACCCTGCGCGATCCGTTCAATGGCGTCTACAAAAAACTGGTGATCAAGGATGATCTGCTGGTCGGCGCCTGCCTGTATGGCGACACCGCCGACGGCGGCTGGTATATGCAGCTGATTCGCGAAGGCCGCTCCATTGCCGCCATCCGCGATCAGTTGATGTTTGGCCAGGACTGGCCGACAGCAATCGGGGAAGCTGCCTGATGGGACTGCCAAGTACACCACCGCTGACCCTGGTGCCAGCTGCAGACACCCGCACCACGGCGTCCACCTGCTGCTATTGCGGCGTCGGTTGCGGCGTATTGATCGAACACGACAACGAGAAAATCCTCGGTGTCAGCGGCGACCCGCAACATCCGGCCAACTTCGGCAAACTGTGCAGCAAGGGCGCGAGCCTGCACCTGACCGGCGACCTCAGCGCCAGGGCCCTGCAGCCGGAGTTGCGCCTGAGCAAGTCACTGGCACGCAGCGCCACCGACTGGGATACCGCCCTGGATCACGCCGCCAACGTCTTCGCCCGGACCCTCCACGAGCACGGCCCGGACAGCGTGGCCTTCTATATCTCCGGACAGTTGCTGACCGAGGACTACTACGCCTTCAACAAACTGGCGAGGACCGTGGTCGGTACCAACAATATCGACAGCAATTCGCGCCTGTGCATGTCGTCGGCAGTGGTCGGCTACAAGCGCAGCCTCGGCGCCGATGCGCCGCCGTGCAGCTATGAAGATATTGAGCTGAGCGATTGTGTGTTGATCGCCGGGAGCAATATGGCCTACGCCCATCCGGTGCTGTTTCGTCGCCTGGAGGAAGCCAAAAGCCGACGTCCCGAGATGAAAGTCATAGTGATCGACCCACGCCGCACCGATACCTGCGAGCTGGCCGACTTGCATCTGGCGATTCTGCCAGGCACCGATGTCGCCCTGTTTCACGGAATTCTTCATCTGCTTCTGTGGGAAGGCTGGATCGACCGGGACTTTATCGACACGCATACCGAAGGCTATGCCGAACTGAAAAGCCTGGTTCACGATTACCCGCCGCAAAAAGTTGCCGAGCTCTGCGGCATCCCCCTGGAACATCTGCTGACCTGCGCGCGCTGGATCGGCCAGGCACCAAGCTTTCTGTCGCTGTGGTGCATGGGTCTGAACCAGTCGACGTCCGGCAGCGCGAAAAACAGCGCCCTGATCAACCTGCATCTGGCAACCGGGCAGATCGGTCGCCCCGGCGCAGGACCTTTCTCCCTGACGGGTCAGCCCAACGCCATGGGCGGCCGTGAAACCGGCAGCCTGTCCAATCTGCTGCCGGGACATCGAGAGGTCGCCAACCCCGAGCATCGTGCGCAAGTGGCCGAGTACTGGGGCGTTCCAGAGCTGCCGAGCGCGCCCGGCCTGTCCGCCATCGAGCTGTTCGACGGCATGGCCAATGGCACAATCAAGGCCGTATGGATCGCCTGTACCAACCCGGCGCAGTCGTTGCCGGATCAGCTCAAGGTGCAACAGGCGCTGAACACCTGTCCGTTCGTGGTCTTGCAGGAAGCCTTTCACACCACCGAGACCGCACACTTTGCCGACCTGCTGCTGCCCGCCGCCAGTTGGGGCGAGAAGGAAGGCAGCGTGACCAACTCCGAGCGCCGCGTCTCTCGAGTACGCAAGGCTATTGCAGCGCCGGGCCTGGCCCGTCCCGATTGGGCCATTGCCGTGGATTTCGCCCGGCGCCTGCAAGCGCGTTTGCGCCCCGGCAGCCCTGCCCTGCTGGATTTCGACACACCCCAGGCGCTGTTCGATGAATACAAACTGCTGACCCGCGGCCGCGACCTGGATCTGAGCGGCCTCAGCTATGGGCTGATCGAGCGACGCGGGCCGCAACAATGGCCTTTCCCCGAGGGCGCGGACAACGGCACAGTGCGCCTGTATGAGGACGGTATTTTCCCGACGCCATCGGGTCGCGCGCGCTTTATCAGCGAGCCGTATCAGGCTCCCAAAGAACTGCGCGACGCGCGCTTCCCCCTGACCCTCAACACCGGCCGCCTGCGTGACCAGTGGCATGGCATGAGCCGCACCGGCACGGCTGCACAATCATTTGGCCACGTCAGCGAAGCGACCCTGAGCCTGCACCCTGATGAAATGCACCGCCATCGCTTGCAGGCCGGTGATCTGGTGCGCCTGCACAGCCGTCGCGCCAGCCTCATCGTGCCGGTCGCCGCGGATCCGGGCGTGCGCCCCGGCCAGGCCTTTCTGCCGATGCATTGGGGCGAGCGCTTCCTCAAGGGCGGAGTCAATGTGCTGACCCAACCGGCCTATGACGCCATCTCCAAGCAGCCGGAACTGAAACACTCCGGGGTGCGCCTGGAACGGATCGAACTGCCGTGGCAGATGTTCATCCTTATTGAAGGCGACGTGCAGACCCATCTGCAGAAGGTTCGCCCCCTGTGCGAGCTCTTTGCCTATGCCAGCCTGGGCCTGGTCGGACGCGAACGTCCGGCCCTGCTGATCCGTACGGCCAGCACTGAAGCGCCCACCGCTGAGTGGCTGCAACAGATCGATGAGGCACTCGGCCTGGAAAGCAGCTCGGTGATGGCCTATGACGATGGCAAGCGCGGAATCGGCAAGCGCATACGCATCGAACACGGGCGCATTACCGCCATCCGCCTGGCCGGAGAAACCGCCGCCCGGCACTGGTTGCAGGAGCTCTGGCAGGAAGGTCGCGTCGACGAATCCCTGCGCCGCTGGCTGCTGGCCCCGCTCGGCACACCACCTGGCAAGAGCAGCCAGCCAGTATCCGCCGGCAAGACCCTGTGCAACTGCAAAAACGTCAGTGAAGCCGCGGTGCTCGGCGGTATCGAACGCGGCATGGACCTGGATCAATTGAAGGGCCAACTGGGCTGCGGGACCCAATGCGGGTCCTGCGTGCCGGAAATCAAACGTCTGCTGACGGCCGCAACGCCGATCAAAGTAAGGAGTGCGTCATGAGTGCAAAAGTCTGGTTGGTCGGTGCAGGTCCCGGTGATCCCGAACTCTTGACCCTCAAGGCCGTGCGTGCCTTGAACGAAGCCGATGTGGTGCTGATTGACGATCTGGTCAACCCCGCCGTGCTGCAACATTGCCCCGATGCGCGCGTCATTGCGGTAGGCAAGCGTGGCGGTTGTCGTTCAACACCCCAGGCGTTTATCCATCGCCTGATGCTGCGCTACGTGCGGCAAAAACGCTGCGTGGTCCGACTCAAGGGCGGCGATCCGTGCATTTTCGGCCGTGGCGGCGAAGAAGCCGAGTGGCTGCGCGGCCATGGCGTCGAGGTGGAAGTGGTCAATGGCATTACTGCCGGTCTGGCCGGGGCGACCCAATGCGGAATCCCCCTGACCCTGCGCGGGATCAGCCGCGGCGTGACCCTCGTCACCGCTCACACCCAGGACGACAGCCAGCTGGACTGGCAAGCCCTGGCCCACAGCGGTACCACGCTGGTGGTCTATATGGGCGTCGCCAAACTGGGGGAAATCCGCGACAGTCTGCTGGAAGGCGGCATGGCTGCGGACACACCCGTGGCCATGATCGAGAATGCATCTCTGCCCCATCAACGTGAATGCCGCAGTTCGTTGGCAGATATGCAGCAGAACGCCATGGAGTTCAAATTGAAGAGCCCGGCGATCCTCGTGATTGGCGCGGTAGCGGCCAGCGGACAGGCGCTGTCGGCCAGCTCTCGATCTTTGATTTCTTGTGCCTGAAAGCCCTGCAAAGGGCTTTTCTATGGTGGTTTTGTGGGAGCTGTCACGGCGTCAGTGACTGGCCTGACGTCATCGCCAGCAAGCCGGCTCCTACAAAAGCCTCATTTCAATTCAGAAAGTTGCGTCGTGCTTGATGAGAGCGAATTCATTCGCGAAGAGGCGGGTACATTCGACGCATTTTTTTGCGTCTATAACATTGCCTTCGCGAATGAATTCGCTGCCGCATAATCCGTTTTCACCGTTTTTCACGGCGCAGATTCCCGAGCGGGCCCGGTTCCAACGGATTATCTGAATCGATCCAAATGCCAAATCCCAGGCAAAGAAAAGCCCGGCCTGAGCCGGGCTTTTCTGTTGAAGCGGGCTAATTACTTAGCTTGAGCTTCTACTTCAGCTTCTACGCGACGGTTAACCGCGCGGCCAGCTTCAGTTGCGTTGTCAGCCACTGGACGGGTTTCGCCGTAGCCTTTGGACTGAACGCGGTTGCCGCCAACACCGTACTGGTTGACCAGAACTTGCTTAACTGCGTCAGCACGACGCTGCGACAGTTTCTGGTTGTAAGCGTCAGGACCGACGGAGTCAGTGTGACCTTCAACAGTGGTGGTGGTCTGTGGGTACTGCTTCATGAAGTCAGCGAGGTTTTTGATGTCGCTGTAGCTGTTCGGCTTGACAACAGACTTGTCGAAGTCGAATTTCACGTCCAGCTGAACGCGAACAACTTCAGCAACAGCTGGGCAGCCGTTAGCGTCAACAGTTACGTTGGCTGGAGTGTTAGGGCACTTGTCAACGTTGTCGCAAACGCCATCGTTGTCGCTGTCGGAGCAAACGGCTGGAGCCGCTTCAACCGGTGCAGCTTCAACTTTCTTGGAGCCGCCACCGAAGTTCACACCGATACCAACGCTAGGTGCCCACTCGGTGTCACCCTGGTCGATGTTGTACTGAGCTTCAACACCAGCACGGGCATAGAAGTTTTCGGTGAAGTACAGTTTTGCACCAGCGCCAACGTTGGCGAAGGTGGAACGGTTACGACCGCCGCTGCCATTCTGGCCAATGCTTTGGTCGGAGAAACCGGCCGAGACGTATGGACGCAGCATGTCGCCTGGTTTGTTGAAGTGGTACAGAGCATCCAGGGCGGTGTCTGCGCCTTTGATGTTACGGCCGTCATCGCTACGGACGTTGTGCACTTCGTCGTAGCCCAAACGCAGCTCAACGTCGTCAGTCAGGAAGTAGCCAACCGAACCGCCGAACAGGTTGCCGTTATTTTTGAAGTTACGGGCGCTGTCGTACTGTTCTTTCTTGGCGAAGCCTTCGATCTCGACTGCGCCTTGGCCTTGAGCCAGAGCGCCGAACGATGTCGCGGCAACAATAGTACCAATGGCCAAGCCCAAGGTGTTTTTCAGTTTCATCCGTTAAATCCCCATCTGGTGATTGTGAAGCAGTCCCGCATACCGGGGGACAACTCATCGGCAAGTCTAACAGATTTGCCTGCTCGTTAGAGATCTTTGCTCCGAGTTAAGTTTCGGTAATGCCTGCAAATTTCTCACGTAATTTATCAAGTGCTCGTTTGTAGCGCATTTTCGTGGCACTCAGGCCCATGTGCATTATGTCTGCGATCTCCTGAAATTCCAGCTCTGCGACAAAACGCAGCACCAGAATTTCCCGATCGATCGGGTTCACATGCACAAGCCAGCGATCGAGCCCGCCCTTCTCTTCAGGTTTTGGCGTCTTGTCTTCCGACGCTTCCTCAAGAGGGTCCAGACTCAAAGCGTCCATCAACCTACGCTTTCGCCGTTCCTTTCTGTACTGGGTGATGCATTCATTATACGTAATGCTGTAGAGCCAGGTTTTGAACTTCGATTTACCTTCGAAATTCTTCAAGCCATACAACACCTTAAGCATCACTTCCTGACAGACATCATCAGCATCGCGATCGTTCCCCAAATATCGTGCGCAAACGTTAAAAAGGGTTCGCTGATAGCGACGCATCAATTCTTCGTAAGCCCGCGTCACGTGAAAAAGTTCAACGTGCGAGCGCGCCACCAACTCCTCATCAGAGAGTTCGCGGGGGTCATAGCGCATCGATAGCGGTTGGGGGTTATTCAAAACAAGTCGTGCCGACAGTCAGGTCATTGGCCGCCACGGCGCGGATTTGCGACTATTCGTGGCGGCATAGCTTAACAGGTTAGCGGCCTATCGGCTGCTCACTTGTTGATCAAGAAGAATACGGTTGGACAATGACACAAGTTCGCCGTCATCTGTCAGCAGTGTGGTTTTCACCGTACCGATTTCTTCAATCTGCCCTTCGACCCCTCCCACACGCACATGTTGCCCAACCTGATACAACTCCCGCACATAAATCCCGGCCAGTATCTGGCTCGCCAGTTCGCGGCTGCCCAGGCCCATGGCCAGAGCAACAGCCAGACCAACGGTCAGCAACGCGATGACGATCACATGGTTGAGCAGGTCAGTCTTGACCTCCAACTGACTGATCGCCACTGAAATACTGATGATAATGACCAAACCCTGAGCGATACGCCCCAGGCCAGCCGAGTAGTCAAGGCCTACACCCTCGGCGGCACCGCGCACCAAGCCATTGGCCAATTGTGCCAGCAGTACGCCCACCAGTAACACCAGGGCCGCGCCGAATACCTTCGGCAGATACAGCGCCAGCATGTCAAGGGTGGCGGAAACCCGCTCCAGGCCCAGCGATTCGGCAGCTGATACCAGGAAAATAAGCAGCACGAACCAGTAGATGATCTTGCCGATCAGGGTCGATATCGGCACCTGCACACCGGCGCGGCTGATCAGTTTGGTCAGCCCGGTACCGCCCATCAGGCGATCCAGGCCCAACTTGGCCAGCAGCTTGGACAGCAAGGTGTCGAGCAGCTTGGCCACGACGAATCCCAGCAGCACCACGACGAGGGCACCGAAGAGATTGGGGATGAAGTTTGCGACTTTGGTCCACAACGCAGTCATTGCGGCAACCAGGCTCTGTGTCCAGAGATTCAATTCCATATTCACTCAGCCTTATCGACAGGGCGGTTGTTCTGTTTACGGCGGGAAACCGGAGCGATATGCGCCGAACCATTGTTCAGGGCAATCATCATGGCCTGGGACCAGCGGCCCAGCAGGCTGAACAGCACGCCAGCACCGACCTGACGGTTGGCGGTCTTGAGAACCCGACCCAGACACGCATCGTCATCCCGGCTGGAGGATGACGAGTTGAGCATGTCACGCAGTGATTCTTCGAACGGATCGTGCATAGGCACCTCACGCAATGTCACTGGGAGACGTGGCCGATTTGAGGCGAGTCACAAATGAGTCATCCGGTAACGCATAAAAAATGTAACCGTCATACCCAGCGCAACTTTCTAAACAGCCACCATTGCCCCAGCGCCACAGCCACCATCATCAGGCAGGCAACCAGAAAACCATACGGGCTGCCCGATCCGGGAATACCGCCGACGTTGATACCCAAAAGGCCGGTGAGGAAGCTCATCGGCAGAAAAATCCCGGTCACTACGCCGAAGCGGTACATGGTCCGGCTCATACGCTCGCTCAAACGCCGATCCTCGGACTCCAGCACCAACCCTACACGCTCGCGGGTCAGCTCCAGTTCTTCAAGGTAGCGGGTCAGGCTGTTGTTAAGCTCGTTCCAATAATCACCGTCGTCGGCGACGAACCAGGGCAACTTGCAGCGCGTCAGTTGACCGTAGATATCCCGCTGCGGAGCGAGAAAACGCCGCAGACCGGCCGCACGACGGCGGATATGCAGCATTTTGCCGTGATCCGGCTCATACCGCTCGTCGGCATCGATCCTTTCTTCTTCATCGTCTATGGATTCAGTCAAGTCAGAGACCAAAGCCTGGACCTTGTCGGTCAGGTACTGCGCCAGGTAAAGAATCAGCTCGGAGGCGGTTTTCGGCCCCTTGCCCTCGTTGAATTTCTCGATCAACTCATCAGTGGCACGCAACGGGCGCAGACGCAGGGAAATGACCCGCTGCGCTGCGGCGAAGATCCGCACCGAGACCATGTCTTCCGGTTCGGCACCGGGATTGAGATTGACCCCGCGCAGGAACAGCAGCAGCTCTTCATCAGGCAGCGACAGCATGCGTGGCCGGGTGTTCTCTTCCAGCAGCAGGTCACAGGCGAATTCGCTCAGGCCACTGGCACCACGCAACCAGGTGTGGGTTTGCGGATGGCTGCGATCCCAATGCAGCCAGACACTTTCGTGCGACTGCAATTGCAGGGTTTGCAGATCGGTACGAGCAATGAAACGCGCCCCGCCTTTGCCGTCCAGTACCAACGCATGGACCAGTCCCCATTGCGCGTTTGTTTCGTCAAGCATTCAGAGTTCGCTTATTCCGGCATTGTCAAAGGCGATGGTGAAACGATGACGCCATTATTGTCTGCGTAGACATATTCGCCCGGACGGAAGGTAACTCCCGCGAAGGTCACCGCCACGTTCAGATCACCGATGCCGCGCTTGTCGGTCTTCATCGGGTGCGTGGCAAGGGCCTGGACCCCCAGGTCGGTCTGGGCGATGACATCGACGTCACGAATGCAACCGTAGATCACCATGCCTTCCCAGCCATTGTGCGCAGCCTTCTCCGCCAGCAGGTCGCCCAACAGGGCGCGGCGCAGGGAACCGCCGCCGTCGACCACGAGCACCTTGCCCTTGCCGTCGAGCGCCACCTGATCGCGGATCAGAGAGTTGTCTTCGAAGCATTTGATCGTGACGATTTCACCGCCAAAGGAATCGCGGCCACCAAAGTTGCTGAACATGGGTTCGAGCACCTGGACCAGTTCCGGGTAGGCGTCGCACAGATCGGGCGTGATGTAATGCATGGTTAACTCCTGTCAGGTGAAGATCGCAGGGACAGACTAGTCTAGCGCGATCAAGTTGAACGGTGCCTGTCCGACAGTAGCCAGAAAATGGTTACATTTGTGACCAAAACTGCCTGACTCGTCACATCTTAGCCGCTGCCGTCTCGCAGCGGAATCATTCAAACGTCTTAACCTGCCGCAACCTCTGCCTCAGGCAATGCGTCCTCGACCACCATCGAACGCTCACTCAACCATTCGGCCACCAGTGGCCAGACCTCGGTCTGCGCAGATTTGCTGACCAGCATCTGCACATGGCCGAAGTCCTCGCTGAAGCCGTGTTCGCGCCCCAGGCAGATGAATTTGCGCTCGGTGGAACCGATCTGCTCGAACAACTTGCGGCAGGCCCACTCCGGGTCCTGCTCATCACCCGCTGCCGCCACTGCCAGGACCGGTACCTCGACGTCCTTCAGGCCTGCCCACCAGTTGCTGTGGGCATCGCCGAAACGACCGAACAGGCCATGCCAGCGCATGCTTTCCAGCACCAGGCCGACCGGTTCATCTTCCGGGCCACGCTTGAAACGCGGGCCGGAAATATGCTCGAAGGCCTTGAGCAGCAGGCGACCCGACCACTCCACCGGCGGGACCTTCAGTGGCCAGTAAGTGCGGCTGACCTGGCTGCCGAACAACGCCACGGAAGCCGCTCCCGGCGCGCCCAGATATTGCCCGCCCAGCGCCGCAGCCAGGGTGGTGCCGCCCAGGGAGTGGCCGATCCAGTGCGGGATCTGCCCGCTCTGTTCACGCACAAAGGCGGCGATGGCCGGCAGGTCGTAACGTGCGTAGTCCGCTACACGGTTGGCGCGATACGCCTGGTTGCGCGCCGACAGGCCATGGCCGCGCATCTCCGGGATCCACACATCGAACCCGGCCCGGGCCAGATAGGCGCCCAGGCCGATGCCTTTGGGTGAATACCAGAAGCGCCGATTGGAAAAGCTGCCGTGCAGCAGGATGACCGGCACGCCGCGCTGATCGGGGTGTTCGAACAGCCCCAGACGCGTGACCGCCAGCTCGACGCTGTAATCCGGACTGTTGGCGGGTTTGAGGCGATACACGTCCTCGATCAGGTCGCCGCAACGTTCGGCGCTGATCAAGGCCACGGGAAAAAGAGTGCTGCTGCTTTGCATATTGCTCTTGTTGTACCAAGAAGGTCGCTCAAAAGCGCCCCTGCGAAAAAAGACCGACCCACGCAGGCTGCAAAAGCCTGGGCGGGTCGGCGACTTACGGTGTTGCGCTATCAGGCCGGAGCTTGACCTTCAGCCAGGAAGAACCAGGTTTCCAGTACGGAATCGGGGTTCAGGGAAACGCTTTCGATGCCCTGATCCATCAGCCAGCGCGCCAGATCCGGGTGATCGGAAGGCCCCTGACCGCAGATACCGATGTACTTGCCAGCCTTGTTGCACGCCTGGATGGCATTGGCCAGCAACTTCTTGACCGCAGGGTTACGCTCGTCGAACAGGTGGGCGATGATCCCCGAGTCCCGGTCCAGGCCCAGAGTCAGCTGGGTCAGGTCGTTGGAGCCGATGGAGAAACCGTCGAAGAATTCGAGGAATTCTTCAGCCAGGATCGCGTTGGATGGCAGTTCGCACATCATGATGATGCGCAGGCCGTTTTCGCCGCGCTTGAGGCCGTTTTCGGCCAGCAGATCGATGACCTGGCTGGCTTCGCCAAGGGTACGCACGAACGGCACCATGATTTCGACGTTGGTCAGGCCCATGTCGTTACGCACCCGCTTGAGGGCGCGGCACTCGAGTTCGAAGCAGTCGCGGAAGCTTTCGCTGATGTAACGCGAAGCACCGCGGAAGCCCAGCATCGGGTTCTCTTCTTCCGGCTCGTACAGCTTGCCGCCGATGAGGTTGGCGTATTCGTTGGACTTGAAGTCCGACAGACGCACGATGACCTTCTTCGGTGTGAACGCAGCGGCCAGGGTACTGATGCCCTCGACCAGCTTCTCGACGTAGAAACCGACCGGATCGTCGTAACCGGCGATGCGCTTGTCGACGCTTTCCTTGATTTCCAGTGGCAGGTTCGGATAGTTCAGCAGTGCCTTGGGGTGCACGCCGATCATGCGGTTGATGATGAACTCCAGACGCGCAAGGCCGACACCGGCGTTGGGCAATTGGGCGAAGTCGAAAGCCCGGTCCGGGTTGCCGACGTTCATCATGATCTTGAACGGCAGGTCAGGCATGGCATCGACCGAGTTGGTCTTGATGTCGAAGCCCAGCTCGCCTTCGAAGATGTAACCGGTATCGCCTTCGGCACAGGAAACGGTTACTCCCTGCCCATCCACCAGGGTCTGGGTGGCGTTGCCGCAACCGACCACGGCCGGAATCCCCAGCTCACGGGCGATGATCGCCGCGTGGCAGGTACGGCCGCCACGGTTGGTGACGATGGCACTGGCACGTTTCATGACCGGTTCCCAGTCCGGGTCGGTCATGTCGGAGACCAGCACGTCGCCTGGCTGGACCTTGTCCATTTCGGACACGTCCTTGATGATGCGGACCTTGCCGGCGCCGATGCGCTGGCCGATGGCACGGCCTTCGACCAGTACCGTGCCCTTTTCCTTGAGCAGGTAGCGTTCCATGACGTTGGCCGAAGAACGGCTCTTCACGGTCTCGGGACGCGCCTGGACGATGTACAGCTTGCCGTCGTCACCGTCCTTGGCCCACTCGATGTCCATCGGCGCCTTGTAATGCTTCTCGATGATCATCGCCTGCTTGGCCAGCTCGCTGACTTCAGCATCGCTGAGGCAGAAACGCGCGCGCTCGGCGGCATCGACGTCGACGGTCTTGACCGAACGACCGGCCTTGGCCTCGTCGCCGTAGATCATTTTGATCGCCTTGCTGCCCAGGTTACGGCGCAGGATCGCCGGACGACCGGCTTCCAGAGTGCCCTTGTGAACGTAGAACTCGTCCGGGTTGACGGCGCCCTGGACTACGGTTTCACCCAGGCCATAGGCGCCGGTGATGAACACCACGTCACGGAAGCCCGACTCGGTGTCGAGGGTGAACATCACGCCCGCCGTACCGGTTTCGGAGCGCACCATGCGCTGCACGCCGGCGGACAAGGCCACCAGCTTGTGGTCGAAGCCCTGGTGCACGCGGTAGGAAATGGCGCGGTCGTTGAACAGGGAAGCGAAGACTTCCTTGGCCGCACGGATGACGTTATCGACGCCGCGGATGTTCAGGAAGGTTTCCTGCTGACCGGCAAAGGAAGCATCAGGCAGGTCTTCAGCAGTGGCGGAAGAACGCACGGCAACGGCGATATCCGGGTTGCCGGCCGACAGCTCGGCGAAGGCGGTACGGATTTCGGCATTGAGCCGCTCGGGGAACTCGGCTTCCATGATCCACTGACGAATCTGCGCACCGGTCTTGGCCAGGGCGTTGACGTCGTCGACATCAAGAGCATCCAGGGCAGCGTGGATCTGGTCGTTCAGACCGCTCTGCTCCAGAAAATCACGGTAGGCCTGAGCTGTAGTGGCGAAGCCACCAGGGACCGAAACGCCAGCGCCTGCAAGGTTACTGATCATTTCGCCGAGGGATGCGTTCTTGCCTCCCACGTGCTCCACATCATGGACGCCGAGCTTATCGAGGGAAACTACGTACTCTACCAAGGTGATCTCTCCACTTAACTGTGTATGTTGTTGGGAAAAGCTCAAATTGCCGAACCGTTGTGCATCACGGCCCTGCAGGTGTGTGGCCCGGACCCTGGAAATAAGCAAGAATGCCCACTATCCAGGCCCGCAAGCGCGCCTATGATAGCCAACATTCGCCAACAGCTTAAGGCCCGAGCACAAATGAAACGATCTGCTTTCTTTATCTCCGACGGCACCGGCATCACTGCCGAAACCCTGGGCCAGAGCCTGTTGGCACAATTTGAAAACATCACGTTCAACAAGTTCACGAGGCCGTACATCGACAGCGTCGAAAAAGCGCGGGCGATGGTACAACAAATCAACAGCGCCGCCGACAGGGACGATGTGCGTCCGATCATTTTCGACACCATCGTCAACCAGGAAATACGCGAGATCCTGGCCACCTCGAACGGCTTCATGATCGACATCTTCTCGACCTTCCTGGCGCCGCTGGAGCAGGAGCTTAGTTCACACTCCTCCTATTCGGTGGGCAAATCCCACTCCATCGGTCACAACTCCAACTACATGGAGCGCATCGAAGCGGTGAACTTCGCCCTGGACAACGACGACGGCGCACGCACTCACTACTACGACAAGGCCGACATCATCCTCGTCGGTGTCTCACGCTGCGGCAAGACCCCTACCTGTCTATACATGGCCATGCAATTCGGCATCCGCGCGGCCAACTACCCGCTGACTGAAGACGATATGGAAAGCCTGCAACTGCCCGCTGCGCTCAAGACCCACCGTAGCAAACTGTTCGGCCTGACCATTGATCCAGATCGCCTGACCGCCATTCGCCACGAACGCAAGCCCAACAGCCGCTACTCCAGCTATGCCCAGTGCGAATTCGAAGTCCGGGAGGTGGAAAACCTGTTCCGCCGTGAGAACATTCCCAACATCAACTCCACGCATTACTCGGTGGAAGAGATATCGGCGAAGGTGCTGGTCGAGAAAGGGGTGGAGCGCCGATTCAAGTAATAATCTGCGTCGTCAAAACCGATGACAGCGGATTGTGTGGGAGCGAACTCATCGCGAATGCGGTGTTTCTGGCGATAAAAATGCGTCGATTGTACCGGCCTCTTCGCGAATGAATTCGCTCCCACAACTCCCACCTAAGCCGCTCCAAGCTTAAAACGGCACCCGCACCCACCCTTCCATCAGTATCCGCGCGCTGCGGCTCATTACCGCCTTGAGCACTTTCCATTCGCCATTGACCTGATCGGCCTGGGCTCCGACCCGCAGGGTGCCCGAGGGGTGACCGAAGCGTACGGCGCTGCGCTCACCGCCGCCTGCCGCGAGGTTGACCAGGGTGCCAGGGATCGCCGCTGCGGTGCCGATGGCCACGGCTGCGGTGCCCATCATGGCATGATGCAGTTTGCCCATGGATACCGCCCGGACCAGGAGATCGGCGCCCTCCACCGACTTGCCACTGGACGATACGTACTGCCGTGGCGGCGCGACAAAGGCGACCTTGGGCGTGTGCTGGCGGGTGGACGCTTCATCCAGGTGTTTGATCAGGCCCATGCGCAGGGCCCCATGGGCACGGATGGTTTCCAGCATGGCCAGAGCCTTGCTGTCACCGTTTATATCGCCCTGCAACTCGGCGCCGGTGTAGCCGATATCGGCGGCGTTGATGAAGATGGTCGGGATCCCGGCATTGATCATCGTCGCCTTGAGCGTGCCGACGCCGGGCACTTCCAGGTCATCCACCAGTTGCCCGGTGGGGAACATCGAACCGCCCGCGCCCTCTTCATCGGCGGCCGGATCCATAAACTCCAGTTGCACCTCCGCTGCCGGGAAGGTCACGCCGTCCAGTTCGAAGTCACCGGTTTCCTGTACCGCGCCGTTGGTGATCGGCACGTGGGCAATGATGGTCTTGCCGATATTGGCCTGCCAGATGCGCACCACGGCGACGCCATTCTGCGGAATACGACTGGCATCCACCAGGCCCTGGCTGATAGCGAAAGGTCCGACGGCTGCCGAAAGGTTGCCGCAATTGCCGCTCCAGTCAACGAACGGCTTATCGATGGAGACCTGGCCAAACAGGTAATCGACGTCGTGGTTGGCCTTGATGCTTTTCGAGATGATCACGGTCTTGCTGGTGCTGGAGGTGGCCGCCCCCATGCCGTCGATCTGCTTTTCATAAGGATCGGGGCTGCCGATGACCCGCAGCAACAAGGCATCGCGCTCCGGGCCGGGGACCTGGGCGGATTCGGGCAAGTCTTGCAGGCTGAAAAACACGCCCTTGCTGGTGCCGCCGCGCATGTAGGTGGCGGGGATCTTGATTTGTGCCGGAAAAGCCATGGGAATCTTGTCCTTTTAAAAGGATGAATATGCCGCATGCTCGCGCGGCAAACACGGAACCTGTAGGAGCTGCCGAAGGCTGCGAACCAATTTGCCTGATACACCGCTTTCGCAGCCTTCGGCAGCTCCTACAGATCCCATTCCAATTCAGATACGGAGTATTAAACCGCCACTGACGACTCCAGGAAATCCTGGGCAAAGCGCTGCAACACGCCACCCGCCTCGTAGATCGACACTTCCTCGGCCGTATCCAGGCGGCAGGTCACTGGCACTTCCAGGCGTTCGCCGTCCTTGCGATTGATCACCAGGGTCAAGGTCGCGCGGGGCGTCGGCTTGCCGATCACGTCGTAGGTTTCGCTGCCGTCAATGCCCAGAGTCAGGCGGTTGACGCCCGGCTTGAACTCCAGGGGCAACACGCCCATGCCGACCAGGTTAGTGCGGTGGATGCGCTCGAAGCCTTCGGCGGCAATGGCCTCGACCCCGGCCAGACGCACACCCTTGGCCGCCCAGTCACGGGACGAGCCTTGCCCGTAGTCAGCACCGGCAATGATGATCAGCGGCTGCTTGCGCGACATGTAGGTTTCGATGGCTTCCCACATGCGCGTGACCGTGCCTTCCGGCTCGATGCGGGTCAGGGAGCCTTTTTTCACCTGACCATCGACCACCGCCATTTCGTTGACCAGTTGCGGGTTGGCAAAGGTCGCCCGCTGGGCGGTCAGGTGGTCGCCGCGGTGAGTCGCGTAGGAGTTGAAGTCCTCCTCCGGCAGGCCCATTTTCGCCAGATATTCGCCGGCGGCGCTGTTCAGCATGATGGCGTTGGACGGCGACAGATGATCGGTGGTGATGTTGTCCGGCAGCACCGCCAGCGGCCGCATGCCCTTGAGCGTGCGCTCCCCGGCAAGGGCACCTTCCCAGTAGGGCGGACGGCGGATATAGGTGCTCATCGGCCGCCAGTCGTACAGCGGCGGCACCGCAGGCCCGGCCTCCTGGATGGCGAACATCGGGATATACACCTGACGGAACTGCTCCGGCTTGACCGACGCCTTGACCACCGCATCGATTTCTTCGTCGCTGGGCCAGATGTCCTTGAGGCGGATTTCCTTCCCATCGACTACGGCCAACACATCCTTCTCGATATCGAAACGGATGGTTCCGGCAATGGCGTAGGCCACTACCAACGGCGGTGAGGCAAGGAACGCCTGCTTGGCGTAGGGATGGATACGCCCGTCGAAGTTACGGTTACCCGACAACACCGCCGTGGCGTACAGGTCGCGGTCGATGATTTCCTTCTGGATCAAAGGGTCCAGGGCGCCGGACATGCCATTGCAGGTGGTGCAGGCAAAGGCCACGACGCCAAAGCCCAGTTGCTCAAGCTCTGAAGTCAGACCGGCTTCGTCCAGATACAGCGCCACGGTCTTGGAACCCGGCGCCAGGGACGATTTGACCCATGGCTTGCGGGTCAGCCCCAGGCGGTTGGCATTGCGCGCCAGCAGACCGGCGGCAATCACGTTGCGCGGGTTGCTGGTATTGGTGCAACTGGTGATGGCGGCAATGATCACCGCACCGTCAGGCATTTGCCCCGGTATGTCCTGCCACTGCCCGGCAATGCCCTTGGCCGTCAGATCGCTGGTGGCGACCCGCGCGTGGGGGTTGGACGGGCCGGCCATATTGCGCACCACGCTGGACAGATCGAAGCTCAGTACGCGCTCGTACTCGGCGCCTTTCAAACTGTCAGACCACAGCCCGGTTTCCCTGGCATACAGCTCGACCAGGGCGACCTGCTCGTCTTCGCGGCCGGTGAGCTTGAGGTAGTCGATGGTCTGCGAATCGATAGAGAACATCGCCGCCGTGGCGCCGTATTCCGGGGCCATATTGGAAATGGTCGCACGGTCGCCAAGGGTCAGGCTCGACGCACCTGCGCCGTAGAACTCCAGCCAGGCCCCCACCACTTTCTGTTTGCGCAGGAACTCGGTCAGGGCCAGGACCACGTCCGTGGCAGTAATGCCAGGCTGACGCTGGCCGGTGAGTTCGACACCGATAATGTCCGGCAGGCGCATCCAGGAGGCCCGGCCGAGCATAACGTTCTCGGCTTCCAGGCCGCCGACGCCAATGGCGATCACACCCAGCGCATCGACGTGCGGAGTATGGCTGTCGGTACCGACCAGCGTATCGGGAAAGGCCACGCCTTCACGGACCTGCACCACCGGCGACATTTTCTCCAGGTTGATCTGGTGCATGATGCCGTTGCCGGGGGGGATCACTTCGACGTTCTTGAACGCCAATTTGGTCCAGTCAATGAAGTGGAAACGGTCTTCGTTACGCCGGTCTTCGATGGCGCGGTTCTTGGCGAAGGCATCCGGATCGAAACCGCCGCACTCCACCGCCAGGGAGTGGTCGACGATCAATTGCACCGGCACCACCGGGTTGACCTGGGCCGGATCGCCACCGCGCTCGGCAATGGCATCGCGCAGGCCGGCCAGGTCGACCAGGGCGGTCTGGCCGAGGATGTCATGGCAGACCACCCGGGCCGGGAACCACGGGAAGTCCAGGTCACGCTTGCGCTCGATCAACTGACTCAGGGACGCCTTGAGCGTCGCTGGATCGCAACGGCGGACCAGGTTTTCCGCCAATACCCGGGAGGTGTACGGCAGAGTGGCATAGGCCCCCGGCTGGATGGCCTCGACTGCCGCGCGGGCGTCGAAGTAATCCAGGTGGGTGCCGGGTAGCAGCTTGCGGTATTCAGAATTCATGGCACAGGGCTCGATCACGGTAGTGGCAGAGGATGGATGGGGAGCGCCGTGGTTCGCAGCGCCTCCCCTCCCCCGGTCAGCGACGTTCGATGGGCACGAACTTGCGCTGTTCGACGCCGATGTATTCGGCGCTTGGACGAATGATGCGGTTATTGGCACGTTGCTCGAAGACGTGGGCGGCCCAGCCGGTCAGGCGCGAACAGACGAAGATCGGCGTGAACAGCTTGGTCGGGATACCCATGAAGTGGTACGCCGAGGCGTGATAGAAGTCGGCGTTGGGAAACAGTTTTTTCTGCTCCCACATGGTCTTGTCGATAGCTTCGGAAACCGGGAACAGCACGGTATCCCCCACTTCGTCGGCGAGTTTTTTCGACCAGCCCTTGATCACCTCGTTGCGCGGATCGGAGTCTTTGTAGATCGCATGACCGAAGCCCATGATCTTGTCCTTGCGCTCGAGCATGCCAAGGGTGCCCTTGACCGCTTCTTCGGCCGAGCTGAAGCGCTCGATCATGGCCATGGCAGCCTCGTTGGCGCCGCCATGCAGCGGGCCACGCAGGCTGCCGATGGCGGCGGTGATGCAGGAGAACAGGTCCGACAGGGTCGAAGCGCAGACCCGCGCCGTGAAAGTCGAGGCGTTGAATTCGTGCTCGGCGTAGAGGATCAGCGACACGTCCATAACCTTGGCGTGCAGCTCGCTGGGCTTCTTGTCCAGCAGCAGATGCAGGAAGTGCGCGCCAATGGACGGCTCGTCGGTCACGCACTCGATGCGCTTGCCTTCGTGGCTGAAGCGATACCAGTAGCACATGATCGCCGGGAACGCCGCCAACAGACGGTTGGTCGCGGCCAGCTGCTGGCTGAAATCCTCTTCGGGCTCCAGATTGCCGAGCATCGACGCACCGGTACGCATGACATCCATGGGATGGGCGCTGGCCGGAATCCGCTCCAGTACTTCCTTCAAAGCTTGCGGCAGGTCACGCAGCCCCTGGAGTTCGTGCAGGTAGGCATCCAGCTGGGCCTGGCTCGGCAGATCGCCATATAACAGCAGGTAGGCGACTTCTTCGAAACGCGCTTCGGCGGCCAACTCACGGACGTCGTAGCCACGATAAGTCAATCCGGCACCGGCCTGTCCCACGGTGGACAACGCCGTCTGCCCGGCGACCTGGCCACGCAGGCCGGCGCCGCTTAATACTTTTGCTTCTGCCATTGCTGTCTCCAATCTTGAATTTGTTAGGGAATCGGCAATTCATTTTTCTGGAACTGTGGTAGCAAATTCAGTGGGAGCGGATTTATTCACGAAAGGCCGGTACATCCGACACATATCTGCCATCTGAAATACCGCTTTCGCGAATGAATTCGCTCCCACAGACGATCCTCGTAATGCGTCGCACCGACCTGCTTCAGGACTTTTTCTGCGCAAACAGCGCATCAAGCTTCTGCTCGAAGGTGTGGTAATCGATGGCGTCGTACAGCTCCATGCGGGTCTGCATGGTGTCGATCACATTCTTTTGCGAGCCATCGCGGCGGATCGCACCGTAGACGTTTTCCGCTGCCTTGTTCATGGCGCGGAACGCCGACAGCGGGTACAGCACCAGGGACACGTCGGCGCTGCGCAGTTCGTCAACGGTATACAGCGGCGTGGCGCCGAACTCAGTGATATTGGCCAGGATCGGCGCGCGTACCCGGGCGGCGAACAGCTTGTACATGTCCAGCTCGGTGATGGCTTCGGGGAAGACCATATCGGCACCGGCCTCGATGCAGGCTTCGGCCCGTTCCAGCGCCGACTCCAGACCTTCCACCGCCAGGGCATCGGTGCGCGCCATGATCACGAAGCTGTCATCGGTACGGGCATCCACGGCCGCTTTGATGCGGTCGACCATTTCCTGCTGGGAGACGATTTCCTTGTTGGGACGATGGCCACAACGCTTGGCGCCGACCTGATCCTCGATGTGAATCGCTGCCGCGCCGAACTTGACCATCGAACGGACCGTACGCGCCACGTTGAATGCCGACGAGCCAAAGCCGGTGTCGACATCCACCAGCAGCGGCAGATCGCAGACATCGGTAATCCGCCGGACATCGGTCAGGACGTCGTCGAGACCGGTAATGCCCAGATCCGGCACGCCGAGGGAACCGGCCGCCACGCCGCCACCGGACAGGTAGATCGCCTTGAAGCCGGCACGCTTGGCCAGCAGAGCGTGGTTGGCATTGATTGCGCCGACGACTTGCAGGGGCTGTTCGCTGGCGACGGCGTCGCGAAAACGCTGGCCGGGAGTGCTTCTGGTCATTTTTCACCTCGGTCTGGAGCAGCCTGGTAATGCCGCTCGATATTGCGTTTGGAGGCGCCGATATGGCGGCGCATCAACAATTCGGCGAGTTCGCCATCACGGTCGGAGATGGCGTCGAGAATGCGGTGGTGTTCGGCAAAGGCCTGGTGCGGGCGGTTGGGCGTGCTGGAGAACTGGATGCGGTACATGCGCACCAGTTGGTACAGCTCGCCGCAGAGCATCTGGCTCAGGGTGCGGTTGCCGCTGCCCTGGATGATCCGATAGTGAAAGTCGAAATCGCCTTCCTGCTGGTAATAGCCAACCCCGGCCTGGAATGCCGCGTCGCGCTCGTGGGTATCGAGGACCCGGCGTAATTCGTCGATTTCTTCCACGGTCATGCGCTCGGCTGCCAGGCGACAGGCCATGCCTTCCAGGGATTCGCGGATTTCGTAGAGTTCGATCAACTCGGCATGGCTCAGGGACACCACTCGGGCGCCGACATGGGGGATCCGCACCAGCAGGCGCTGCCCCTCCAGACGATGGATTGCTTCACGCAAGGGCCCACGGCTGATGCCGTAGGTACGCGCCAGCTCCGGTTCGGAAATCTTGCTGCCGGGGGCGATCTCACCCTTGACGATGGCCGCCTGGATACGCCGGAAGACGTTTTCGGAAAGGGTCTCCGACTCGTCATGGCCGTTTAACGGGCTTTCTACCTCACCCAGCATATTGTCGACACCTTTCAAATCAATACCGACAAATCTAGCCATAACACTTAAATCAGTCAAAGAAAAAATCTACATTGTCGACAATCGTCTAATCCCGATGCTTTTCAGGAGAAACTTTTATAAACACTTGCCCACCTCTGAAAACTGGCGGCCCGGCACCTTCATGCTAGAATCCGGCCCGCTTCGATCGAGCCAAATGGACGGTACATCCGATCACTATCGGGGGCTGCGCCCCTCACCGCGCCAGGATCTATGAGACTCAGAACCCCCTCTTCGCTGCTACTCCTGTTATTGCTGGCCAGCACAGGAGAAGCCGCCGACAAGACCGTTTACGGCCTGAACGAATACGCAGAACTCGCCGATATCGACCTGCAGGTTGCCGCCAAACTCGACACCGGGGCCCATACCGCCTCCCTCAGCGCCCGGGATATCACCCACTTCACCCGTGATGGCGAAGGCTGGGTGCGCTTCTACCTGGCCATCGACGACGCCCACCAGCATCCGATCGAACGCCCGTTGCAACGCCTGAGCAAGATCAAGCGCCGGGCCGACGACTACAGCCCCGATGACGAGAAAAAGTACAGCGCCCGGCCGGTGATCAGCCTGGATGTGTGCATGGGTAAAGTTTTACGCACCCTGGAAGTGAACTTGACCGACCGAAGTGCATTCCAATACCCGCTTTTGATTGGCTCCGAGGCGCTCAAGCGCTTCGACGCCCTGGTCGATCCCAGCCTGAAATATTCAAAGGGCAAACCGAGCTGCCCTCCTGTTGCCAGGCCCAAAGAGTAAATCCATGCGTTCTCTCAACCTGCATCTGAAAATCCTGATTGCCGTCCTGGTGACCCTGGGCATTGCCATCACGGCTTATCAGATCGTCGCGCTGGGCATCCCGGTGACCGAAGACGAAACCGACGACCTGTGGAATATCGACGCCAAGGTCGAGTTCGTTGCCAGCGCCAAGGATCCGGTCAAGGTCCAGATGTTCGTGCCGCCCCTGGCCCGGGATTACATCAGCCTCAACGAAAGCTTTATCTCCAATAACTACGGGGTCAGCGTCAACCGCATCGACGGCAATCGCAAGGTGACCTGGTCGGCCCGGCGCGCCAGTGGCAATCAGACGCTTTATTACCGTCTGG
Organism: Pseudomonas sp. Pseusp88; assembly: GCF_047303955.1. NCBI lineage: Bacteria > Pseudomonadati > Pseudomonadota > Gammaproteobacteria > Pseudomonadales > Pseudomonadaceae > Pseudomonas > Pseudomonas sp. Pseusp88. Next base: position 96,285 of record NZ_JBGLYM010000025.1, read on the forward strand.
TCCTGACCAAGCGCTACAACGGCGACAAGCCGCGCACCAAGGGCCCGATCTTCCGCGACAGCATGGTGATCGACGGTCCCGAGAAAATCGCCGCCGAAGCCTTGCTTGCCCCCATCCGTCAGCACTCGGCAGACGTCGAGACCTTCATCGGCGAAGCCATCAAGCGGGTCAACACACTCAGCGACGACAACGTCAAGCTGCTGCTGGCCGGGGACACTTCGACCCCAAACAAGGCGCGAGTGACCGAGCTGCTGCTGTCCATCGCCCATGTGCCGCTGGAAAAGGTCCACACCATCCGCCTGATCGCCGACCAGCCCCAGACGCCGGAGCTCTGGCTGCGCAGCTTCAATGGCAAGGACTGGCTGTACTTCAACCCGGATACCGGCGCCCAGGGCCTGCCCGAGGATCGTCTGCTGTGGTGGACCGGCGATGAAAACCTGATCACCGTTGAAGGCGGCAAGAAAGCCACGGTCAATTTCAGCCTCAATAACAGCGAAATGAACGCCATCCGCCTGGCCAAGCTGACCGACGAAAACTCCGACGCCGACTTCCTCTCCTATTCACTCTATGGCCTGCCGCTGCAAACCCAGCAGACCTTCATGATCATGGTGATGATCCCCATCGGCGTGCTGGTGATCCTGATCCTGCGCAATCTGATCGGCCTGCAGACCCTCGGTACCTTCACGCCGGTGCTGATCGCCCTGGCGTTCCGCGAGACCCAGCTGGGCTTCGGTATCGTGCTGTTCACCCTGATCACCGCCCTGGGCCTGTCGCTGCGCTCGTACCTGGAACATCTCAAGTTACAGATGCTGCCGCGTCTGTCGGTGGTGCTGACTTTTGTCGTGGTGCTGATTGCCGCCATCAGCCTGTTCAGTCACAAACTGGGCCTGGAACGGGGCCTGTCCGTGGCGCTGTTCCCCATGGTGATCCTGACCATGACCATCGAACGCCTGTCCATCACCTGGGAAGAACGCGGCGCCAGCCATGCCATGAAAGTCGCCATCGGCACCCTGTTCGCCGCATCCCTGGCGCACCTGATCATGAGCGTGCCGGAGCTAACCTACTTCGTCTTCACCTTCCCGGCCGTGCTGCTGATCCTGGTCGGCTTCATGCTGGCCATGGGTCGTTATCGCGGCTACCGCCTCACCGAACTGATGCGCTTCAAGGCCTTCATCAAGGAGGATGAACACAAATGATCGGCTGGTGGAAGACCTGGAAGGCGCTGGAAGCCAAAGGCATCATGGGCATCAACCGGCGTAACGCCGACTACGTGCTCAAATACAACAAGCGCAGCCTGTACCCCATTGTCGACGACAAGATCACCACCAAGCTGCGTGCCATTCAGGCCGGAATCCGCGTGCCGCAGATGTACGGGGTGATCTCTACGGAAAAGGAGATCGATCGCCTTGACCAGATCATCGACGGCCGCAACGATTTCGTGATCAAGCCGGCCATGGGCGCGGGCGGTGATGGCATCCTGGTTATTGCTGATCGTTTCGAAGAGCGCTTTCGCACCATTTCCGGACGCATCGTCAGCCACGGCGAAATCGAGCACCAGATCTCCAGCATCCTCACCGGCCTGTATTCCCTGGGCGGCCACCGCGACCGCGCGCTGATCGAATACCGTGTCACCCCCGACCCGATCTTCAAGAGCATCAGCTACGAAGGCGTACCGGATATCCGCGTCATCGTGCTGATGGGCTACCCGGTCATGGCCATGCTGCGCCTGCCAACCCGCCAGTCCAACGGCAAGGCCAACCTGCACCAGGGCGCCATCGGCGTTGGTGTCGACCTGGCGACCGGCATCACCCTGCAAGGCACCTGGCTGAACAACATCATCAGCAAGCACCCGGATACCGCCCAGACTGTGGACGGCGTGCAACTGCCCGACTGGAACGGTTTCATGCGACTGGCAGCCGAATGCCATGAGCTGTGCGGCCTGGGTTATATCGGCGTCGACATGGTGTTGGATCAGGAGAAAGGCCCGTTGATCCTCGAACTCAACGCCCGCCCCGGCCTGAATATCCAGATCGCCAATGACTGCGGCCTGACCCACAGGACCCAGGCGGTGGAAGCGCGGTTGGCGCAGTTGGCTCTGGAAGGGCGCACGGAAAACCCTGAAGAGCGGGTCAGGTTTGTGCAAGAGTTGTTTGGGCATGTGCCCCATGTCAATTCCGACACAGCGGTTTGAGTTGAAACAAGAACCAACATTTCCCGATCCCACCCAAGCGGACTACAATCGCCACCCGCGCTCCGCTGACCGATTTTTCCTCCATGCCGATCTGCTCTGTCCATTCGCTGCCCTATCACAGCAACCCCGTCGACTATTTCTCCCGAGTGCGCCATGCGCCGGGCGCGGTGCTGCTCGACAGTGGCCGGCCGACTGCTGAACGCGGGCGCTACGACCTGCTCAGCGCCTGGCCGCAGCAGCAACTGAGTGTCGACAATGACGAGAGCGGCGCCGACTTTCTCCAACACCTGCGTCAGAGCCTTGCGCAACTGGGCGAGGCACAATTGCCCGAACACTGCGAACTGCCTTTCGCCGGTGGCCTGATCGGTTACCTGAGCTATGACTTCGGTCGGCGCCTGGAACCGCTGCCGAACAAGGCCGTGGATGACCTGCGACTGCCGCAGGCGCGGCTGGGGCTGTATGCCTGGGCGTTGATCAGCGATCACCAAAATGGCACGTCGCAACTGGTGTTTCACCCCAGCCTTGCTGAAACCGAGCGGCAGCGTCTGCTGACGCTATTCAATGCAGCTGCACCCGTTGATCAAGCCCGCTTCAAACTCGACGGCCCATTCCAGACCAGTATCAGCGCCGACGACTACCGTGTGGCCTTCGAGCGGATCCAGGCCTATATCCAGGCCGGCGACTGCTACCAGGTCAACCTTACGCAACGCTTCCAGGCCCGCTGCCAGGGCGATCCCTGGGCCGCCTATTGCACGTTGCGCGTGGCGTGCCCTACGCCCTTCTCCGGCTATATGGCGTTGGAAGGTGACAATGCCGTGCTGAGCCTTTCCCCCGAGCGTTTCGTCAAAGTCAGCCAGCGCCAGGTCGAGACCCGGCCGATCAAAGGCACCCGTCCTCGTGGCCGTGATGCTGGCGAAGACGCTGCTTACGCCGCCGAATTGCTGGCCAGCGCCAAGGACCGTGCGGAAAACCTGATGATCGTCGACCTGCTGCGCAACGATCTGGGCCGCAGCTGCCGCATCGGCTCGGTAAAAGTGCCGGAGCTGTTCAGCCTGGAGAGCTACCCCAACGTGCATCACCTGGTCAGCAGCGTGACCGGCGAGCTGGCCGCCGATCACGACGCCCTGGACCTGATCGCCGGCAGTTTCCCCGGCGGCTCCATCACCGGTGCGCCGAAAATCCGCGCAATGCAGATCATCGACGAACTGGAACCCAGCCGCCGCGCCTTGTATTGCGGATCGTTGATCTATCTGGATGTGCGCGGCGAGATGGACAGCTCCATCGCCATCCGCAGCCTGCTGATCAAGGACGGTCAGGTATCCTGCTGGGGCGGCGGCGGCATCGTCGCCGACTCGGACTGCGAGGCCGAGTATCAGGAATCGTTTACCAAGGTACGGATACTGCTGGAAACCCTGCAACGCCTTTGACTGTAGGAGCGAGGCTTGCCCGCGAATGCCGCGACTCGGGGG
>NZ_JBGLYM010000026.1:0-89461 GCF_047303955.1 Pseudomonas sp. Pseusp88
GCGCGACCGGGGCCGGAGCGGGCGCCGGAGTCGGCGCGGTCGCAGGCAATTGCGCCGTGGCCGCTGCAGCGGCGGCGGCCTCAGGCGAGAATTTCGGCGGATCAAGTAACAGGCTGTACTCACGCAGCAGGCGACCGTTGGGCCACAGCACCTGCACGAGGAACTTCACATAGGGTTCGCGCACCGCCCGGGAGGAGGTTATGCGCAACACGCTCTTGCCATTGGCGTTGATCACCGGGGTGAACGTCAGGTCATTGAGAAATGCCTGCCGGGCAATGCCCGCCTGAGCGAAATCAGCTGTGGTCGCCAGACTCGGCACCACCTGTCCGGCGCTGAGGCCTGCGGCATCCTTGAGCTCGATTTCAGCCACCAACGGCTGATTCAGGGTCGACTTGACCGACAATTCCCCGAGCCCCAGCGCGTGCGCCATACCTGATGACAGCGCTGAAGCCGCGGCGATTGCTAATACCAGTTTACGAACCTGAACCATAGCCCATCCCTTGTTCAAAATTTCCCCGGCAGCCGAGGAGGTAAATCCTGCTAGTGGGTGTCAAGCTAGAATGATTCTACAAATTGTTGCCAAGTATCTTTTACACATAGCCTTTTATCAACAATTCGGCGAGCTGCACAGCGTTTAGAGCCGCACCTTTGCGAACATTATCAGACGCAAGCCACAAATTAAGCTGCGCAACGTCATCGATACCCGCGCGAACGCGCCCCACATACACCACGTCCTGGCCGACGGCATCACCCACCGCAGTCGGATAATCCCCCGCTTCGACCAGTTCGATGCCCGGTGCAGCCTCGAGCGCAGCGTTCACCGCAGGCAGGTCGACGGCGGCCGCCGACTGCACCGAAACAGCAAAGCTGTCACCAAAGAATACCGGCGCCTGAATGCAGGACACAGAAACCTTCAGTAAAGGCAGTGCCAGCAACTCGCGCAACTCCGCAACCAGACGTTTTTCCAGCGACACATGCCCCTGCTCGTCCGGAGTACCCACCTGAGCCAGCAGATTAAAAGCCATTTGCCGGTCAAAGAAGCGCGGCTCAAGGGGACGGACATTCAACAGCTCAGTGGTTTGCCGGGCCAGCTCCGATATCCCTTCGCGCCCCTGACTGGAGACCGCCAGGCACGCCGTGACGCTAATGAACTGAATATCCAGCAGATCACGCAACGGCGCCAAAGCCATGGCCACCGCAATCGCCGACGCGCTGGGACTGGCGACCTGTGCTGGCTTGGTCAGGGCAGACAGGCGCCCGGCGTTGACTTCCGGGACCAGGTTCGGCGCCTGGGCTACCGGCAAGGCGCCCGACAGGTCAATGACTGCGCACCCCGCCGCCGTGGCTCGTTCAACATAACTACGACTGATTGCCGGGCCTGCGGCAAAGAACGCCAGGCCGACCTTGCTGAAATCGAACTCGTTGACTTCACGCACCCGCACATTCTTGCCGCGATACGGCACGGACTGGCCAGCGGACTCGATGCTGGCCAGCAAATGCAGCTGGCCCACCGGAAAATCACGCTCTTCAAGAATCTGCACGATGTTTTCGCCGACAGTACCGGTGGCGCCGATCACGGCGATATCAAAGGACTGGCTCATGCAAAAACCTCAGGAAAAACAGGGAGCGGCACTTTACTCGCCAGATCACAGGCAGGCAATCGAGGCGTGGTCATCCCGGCCGGCCCCGGACTCATCAAGGTTCAAGCCCGATCGGGAAAAATTCGCCGTGGCTCCAGACACCCAGCCAGTGCTGCCCGTCGATTTCCCGGGAAACCGCCAGCTCGACCAGTTGGTAGAACACGTTGCGATGAATAAGCGCCTCCAGATTGGCACGCACATGAATATAGGGTGCGGGCTCCTGGGTCTGGGGATCGGTGATAACGCGCAGCGGATGCTCGGCGCCCGCCTCGGTCAGATCCTCGACATTGGTGGTAAAGCGCAACACTTGCTGCTCGCCCTGCCCTTGCACTTCAAGGCTGACCGCGACGAAAGGCGCGTCATCAACCTGGATGCGCACTTTTTCCACGGGAGTAATCAGGAAATAGTCATCGTCGTCGCGACGCATGATGGTAGAGAACAGCCGCACCATGGGTTTACGGCCAATCGGCGTACCCAGGTAGTACCAGGTGCCGTCGCGGGCAATACGCATGTCGATATCGCCGCAGAAATCCGGGTTCCACAAATGCACGGGCGGCAGCCCTTTGGACTTGGGAATTTGTGCGAACAGATCGTTGGCCTTGCCCGGACCAGTCATGCCTGACTCCTATCAATATTTCGAACAAGCAAATATCTCTGTAGGAGCTGCCGAAGGCTGCGAATGGATTTACCTGACACTCCGCTTTCGCAGCCTTCGGCAGCTCCTACAAAATTCATTCCACGTCAAAGAATACCTGTCGACTGGGTTATTTGCTCATACCCAGCAACATTCGAGCGTAATCCTCCAATGGCGGAATAAGCAAATCCTCGGGGGCGGTGTTGTGCAACGTCAGCAATCCGCCACGGGCATGGATACGGGCGCTGTCGATCAGATAGCGGGTACCGGTCTCGATCACCATCAGTTGGATCACGCCGCTGTCGATACCCAGGCGATCCAGGGCTTCCTGGTCGGACCACTCGTCAAAATTGCCGATACGGTCATCGGATTTGGCAAAGCGTGTGTACAACAGATAATGCGCACCGGCTGCCCGTGCCTGGGTCATCGCCTCCTCCAGGCCCATGGGCCCCGGGGCACGACGGACCATCGGGAAATACTCGACGAAGCCGTCGAAGGCTTCTTCGGCAATCACATTGGGACGTGGGTAGTTGACGCCTTTGGGCACGAAATTGCCCTGGGCGATGTAAATAAAGGAGTCCGGCTGCAGGCGCAGGTTGTTGATGCGATGGGTATCGCTGTGATCGAGCAAGCCCGCGTCACTGAACTGATCGCGGGTGCCTTCAGCCATATCGCTGACACTCATGCAACCGCTCAACGCCAGAAGCGCCAGCACTAAAACCAGGCTACGCATTATCCCCTCCAAGTACCGGTGACGGAAAACCGGCGAATAGCCTGCTAATGCAGCTTCCGCGCCATCTCTGCGCAGAAGCTCGAATCGCGCTTGTAACAGCAGATGATCAACCGCCGATGATCTTCATCACCGTCGCGCCGCCGGAGAACGCCACATCCTGTTTGTCCCCCAAAGCCTTGACCAACAGACGCTGCAAGGCAGGCAAGGCCTGATGTCGCGGCTTGTCGAGCAAATCGCCGACGTAGTGTCGATTGCTGGAAGACAGGCAACCGTGCAGCCAACCGGTGGATGACAGACGCAGGCGTGAGCAGGTCCGGCAAAACGGCACGCTTTCGTTGGCGATCACGCCGAAAAATCCTTGGCCTGGAATCTGGTAACGCACCGCAGTGGCATCAATGGGTGCCTGGGCTTGCAGGTATTCGTAGCGTTCGCCGATCAACGCCAGCAGTTGTTGCAGGCTGACGAACTGCTGCAGGAAGGCATTGGAGTCGCTGGCCAGATGGCCCATGCGCATCAATTCGATAAAACGCAGCTCGTAACCCCGTTCGAGGCAGTAATCGAGCAAGGGCATGACCTGGTCCAGGTTCTGCCCCCGCAACGGCACCATATTGACCTTGATCTTCAGGCCCGCCGCCCGCGCCTGCTCCATGCCATCAAGGACGGTCGCGAGATCGCCGCCACGGGCAATGCGCCGGAACGCATCGGGATCAAGGGTATCGAGGGAGACATTCAACCGACGGATGCCGGCCGCCAGCAGGATCGGCAGCTTGCGGGCCAGCAATTGGCCATTGGTCGTCAGGCTGATGTCCGCCAGGCCCAGGCTGCCGACCTGAGTCATGAAAGGTTCCAGGCGCGGGCTGACCAGGGGCTCACCGCCGGTAATCCGCAAGCGTTCGATGCCAGCCGCCTCGATCAGATAAGCCACGCCACGGGCCAGCGCGTCCGCCGAGAGTTCATTCTGGGCAGCCACCAGCCGCTTGCCGTCGGGCACACAGTAGGTACAGGCGTAGTTACAGGCTGACGTCAGGCTGATTCGCAGATTGCGAAAACGTCGGCCCTGGCGATCGACGATCATGGGCGACTCCGGAGGGCGGAAAGCCTGAGTATATTCCTCGGAGATGGCGCGCGGCATCGTTTAGCGCACGCCATCACGCAGGCGAATGCGTCAACTGTCGCTGGCAGTCGGGCCCGCGTCGGTAATCGCCTCGGGGTCACGCTTGCGCTTGTTACCCATGCGCACGCCGATATCCATCAGGAACTGGAAGAAGCCTTCCTGATCTTCCAGCACATTGCTCCAGAACGGCGAGTGATACAGCGCCACCGCACCGTGGACCAGGGCCCAGGCGGCGCAATAGTGGAAGTACGGCGGGACGTCTTCGAGCTTGCCTTCGGTGATGCGCCCCTTGATCAGCAGGGTCAGGTGTTCGAAGTTAGAGGCACGGATCTTGTGCAGCTCGCCGACCATTTCCGGCACCTGGTTGCCCTTGACCACCTTCTCTTCCAGACGATCGAAGAGGCGATAACGCTGCGGATCACGCATGCGGAATTCGAAATAGGCTCGCGACAGCGATTCGCGGTCCTTGTCGACATCGGCAGACAGCAGGAGCTCGTTCAAATCACGCTCGTAGTCGAGCATCAGGCGCAGATAGATTTCCGCCTTGGATTTGAAGTGCTTGTAGATGGTGCCTTTGCCGATACCCACGGCATCCGCAATCATCTCGACGGTGACACTGTCTTCACCCTGATCGAGAAACAGCTTGAGTGCGGTGTCGAGAATTTCCTGCTCGCGGCGACGAAACTCACGGACCTTGCGAGGTTCTTTCTGCATAAGGAGGTCTGTCGGGGTCAAAATCGAAGCCGAGTATTATGCCTAACTTGCGACAAATTGCACGGATCATCCGACCATATCGCGTCATTCTGCGGTTTTCTGTAGAAGCCGGCTTACTGGCGACAGCAAGCCTTCAGGCGACAGGCTCGTTGACTCGGCCGACATTATCGCCAGCAAGCCGGCCCCCTACAGAATCTCATTCCAATTCAGAGACGTGCGTCAGATTTACGAAGTGCCGAGTCAACTCGACCGTAGCAACAGGCACTCAATCCTGGCTTTGCTATTCCAAATCTGTTTAAAAAACGTACAAACAGACACTGGACGCCAGCCAATACTGGCCAATACTTGAATCGTTGGCGTGGCATATCCCCCAAATGACGCGCCAGTAAAGGTGCCAATGGATAGCGTACCTTTGTTTTACTCCTAATGGTCTTAACCCGGATTCACCCCCCAGAACCCGGGTTTTTTTTGCCTGCGATTTAACGCGAGGCGCCGACCCGGGCCTGCGGGAAGAGTCTGCGGAAGTTTTCCGTGGTCTGCCGGGCAAAGGCGTCATAGCTTTCGCCGCGCAACATGGCCAGGAACTCGGCGACCTCGCGCACGTACTGCGGCAGGTTCGGCTTGCCGCGATAGGGGATCGGCGCCAGGTAAGGCGAATCGGTTTCCACCAGCAGACGATCGGCAGGCACTTGGCGCGCCACATCGCGCAGCGCATCGGCATTGCGGAAGGTAACGATGCCGGACAGGGAGATATAGAAGCCCAGGTCGAGGGCCGCCCTGGCCATGTCCCAGTCTTCGGTGAAACAGTGCAGCACCCCGCCCTGGGGCAAGGCCGCTTCACGCAGCAGCTGCAGAGTATCGGCGCGGGCGCCACGGGTATGCACAATGACCGGCTTGCCGGTGATATTCGCTGCCTGCAAATGCAGACGGAAGGATTGCTGCTGGACGTCGGCGGCTTCCGGCTCGTAGTGGTAATCCAGGCCGGTCTCGCCGATGGCCACTACTCGCGGGTGATCAAGCTCGTGAAGCAGCCAGTCCAGCGCCGGAGCGCCCTGGGGCTGTACGTCCAGCGGGTGAATGCCCACCGAACAGTCCACGTCGTCATAGCGATCGGCCAAAGCGCGGACCGCAGCGGCATTGTCGGCACTGACGCCGATGCACAGAAAGTGTCCGACACCCCTGGCCCGGGCGGCCTCAAGGGCGCTGTCGAGAGAACCTGAGTGCTGGGCGAGGTCGAGGCGGTCGAGGTGACAATGGGAATCTACAAGCATGGGGGTATAGGCAACTACATCGTATGAGTGGGACGGTCGGACTTGAGGGCGCCCGCCAGATAGGTTTCGATCATGGTTCGGGCGGTATTGTCGCCGTCGTTGAACTGCACGCCGACACCGGCAGCGCGGTTGCCCTGGGCGCCACGCGGGGTTATCCAGGTAACCTTGCCTGCGACCGGAATCTTTTCCGGCTCATCCATCAGGTTGAGCAACATGAACACTTCGTCACCGAGCTTGTAGCTTTTGCTGGTGGGGATAAACAGACCGCCGTTCTTGATAAATGGCATATAGGCAGCGTAGAGCACAGACTTGTCCTTGATGGTCAGGGACAAAATGCCGTTACGAGGACCGGAATTCAGCGGCAGGCTCATGACATCTCCTTTGGGTGTTCCGAATGTCTCTACAACACAATCTGGTAATTTTTAACGCAATTGCGTAGCAACCGGCTTGCTGGCGATGGCGTCGGATCAGTCAGCGACGCTATTGCAAGTACTTCGCACTTGATCGCCAAGGTGCGGCAACCCGGTTAAATTGTCCACGCCAATGGCTGGAGTCTACCCTTGTCCCGGCAGGCCTGCCCACTGCACCAACAATGCCTCCAACAGCAGAACACGATTGAGGTTGGCCTTGGACATGACCTTCTGTCGCTGAGCGAGCACCCAGTCCTGCATCGCCAGCACCTTGTCCTGGGGCGTTTTCTGCGCAAGGTATTGCACCACCTTGCGCATATCCGACAGCCCAAGGCCCTCTTCATCCCGGGTCAATTGATAACGCAGGATCAGGTTCGACCAGTCGCAGAACCAGTCGAACAGCAATAGCAAGGGAATATCTTTCCAGGCACTTTCGGCCAATTGAGTCGGCGATTGCTGTTGCTTGATCAACTTCTTCACCCCATCCACCACCAAGGCACGCTGTTCGCGAACGCCCTGGGCATGCAGGCTGACAGCCATCAATGGCGAACCGGCGGCCAGGCTTAGCAATTCAACACGCTCTTCCAGGGCACATTCCGGCAGCGCCTGTTCCAGCCAGCGCAGGCTCATGGCTTCGCTGGGCAGCGGGCAGGCCTGCTGCACGCAGCGACTCTTGACCGTCGGCAGCAAACGGCTGGGCTGATGGCTGACCAATAGCAGAACAGTATTACCGGACGGCTCTTCGAGGCTTTTCAGCAAGGCGTTGGCGGCGTTGATATTCATCGCCTCCACCGGCTCGACCAGCACCACCTTGCGTCCGCCCATCTGAGCGGTCTGCACGATAAAGCTGACCAGATCGCGCACCTGATCGACCTTGATGCCCTTGTCCGCCTCTTCCGGCTCCAGCACGTAGTTGTCCGGGTGACTGCCCGCCGCCAATAACATGCATGACTTGCACTGGCCACAGGCATCCAGTCCGACCGGCTTCTGGCACAGCAGGCGAGCCATCAGGCGCTCGGCCAGCGCCCGCTTGCCGATCCCGGCAGGCCCGTGCAGCAGGTAGGCATGGGCATGCTGGGCACGACCGGCCATCTGCTGCCAGAGCGAATCCTGCCAGGGGTAGGCTTCAGCCACGGTAAAGCTCCAGCAGGTCAGGCAGCAGGCTATCCAGGGATTGCTGTACTTCAGGCAGTGACAATGCTGCGTCTACCAGACGATAGCGTTGCGGCTCAGCGGCGGCGCGTTGCAGATAGGTGCTGCGCACGGCATCGAAGAACGCCCGGCCTTCCTGCTCGAAACGATCCAGGCGACCACGGGCACTGGCCCGCGCCAGGCCCACTTCCACCGGCAGGTCGAAGACCAGGGTCAGGTGCGGACGCAAAGCGCCCTGAACGAAGCTTTCCAGCGTGGCAATACGCTCGAAGGACAGGCCGCGACCGCCGCCCTGATAGGCGTAGGTGGCATCGGTAAAACGATCACAGAGCACCACCGCACCCCGGGCCAGGGCCGGCTTGATCACTTCGGCCAGGTGCTGGGCGCGGGCGGCAAACACCAGCAGCAGCTCGGTATCTGCGCTCATGGCTTCCTCGCTGGGTGCCAGCAACAGTTCGCGAATGCGCTCGGCCAGCGGGGTACCGCCGGGCTCCCGGGTCAGGACCACATCGATACCCTGGGCGCGCAGTTGCGCCGCCAGGTACTCGCGATTGGTGCTTTTACCGGCCCCTTCCGGGCCTTCGAGGGTGATAAACAGGCCGGTCACAGGCAATCCTTGGTCAAATTCATTGCGGGCTGGCCTCGCTCGGTTGTGCCGGCACGGCAGGATCGACAGGCGGCACGGGGGCGTTGGCGGGCTCGGCAGCCGGCGCAGGCGCATCGGTTGTCGGTGCCGATATCGGTGCCGGACTGGAACGGTAGTCAGCGCGGCGCTTGAGCTGAAACTCACGAACCGCCGCGTTATGGGCGTCCAGATCAGCGGAGAAGACATGGCTGCCATCGCCACGGGCGACAAAATACAGGCTGTTACCCGGTGCCGGGTTAAGCGCGGCATGAATCGCCTCGCGACCGACCATGGCAATCGGTGTCGGCGGCAGGCCAGCATTCACATAGGTGTTATAGGGCGTGGCTTCCTTGAGGAATGCCTTGGTCAGCTTGCCGTTATAACGCTCACCCAGGCCGTAGATCACCGTCGGGTCGGTCTGCAGCAGCATGTTCAGTTGCAGTCTGCGCACGAAGACCCCGGCAATCTTGCCGCGCTCGTAAGGCACGCCGGTTTCCTTCTCGATCAGCGAGGCCATGGTCAAGGCCTGATAGGGATCGACATAAGGCACATCGGCGGCACGCATGTTCCATTCCTCTTCCAGCACATCATCGAGGCGATTGAACGCTCGCTTGAGCAGCTCGGCATCGCTGACGCCACGCACGTAACGGTAGGTATCAGGGAAGAACCGCCCTTCAGGGAACACACCCGGATGACCGAGTTTGGTCATCAGCTCGCTGTCACTCAAGCCAACCAGGGTCTGACCGAGCTTGGGCTGCTTGGCCAAGGCCGCGCGAACCTGACGGAAATTCCAGCCTTCGACCAGGGTCAGGCTGTACTGCACCACTTCCCCGCGCTTCCACAAGCCAAGCAAGGCCTCGATATCCATGCCCGGCGTCATGCGGTATTCACCGGTATGGAAAGACTGCCCGGCCAGGTTGAAGCGCCAGTACAGGCGCAGCCAGAAGGCATCCTTGATGACGCCATCGGTTTCCATGCGATTGAGCACGCCGCCCGGCGTCGAACCGGCGGGCACGTCGAGCAATTGCTCTTCAGTCACTTTCAAGGGTTGATGCAGTGCCTGATTGACCTGCCAGACAGACAGGCCCACGCCCAGGCCGACGACGACCAAGGCAATTTCCAGCAACACCAAGAGTTTTCGGATCACAAATCAGATATCCAGAAGTGCACGAGCAATGCCCTGTAGTTTACGAGTGAGCGGACCGACCGGCCAGCTCAGTCGCTCATGACCAATCACCGGCCAGATGCCATAGACGCTGTTGCACAGAAACACTTCGTCGGCCGCTGCAAGGTCGGACAACGCCAGATCGCGGATGTCCGTGACCACCCCCAGCTTGTCGGCCTGATCGAGCAGCTCGGCGCGCATCACGCCAGCGACGCCGCAGTGACTCAGGTCAGCGGTCAGCAGACGGCCATCACGGACGAGAAACAGATTGCTGTAGACCCCTTCGATCACCCGGTCGTCGGTGTCGCACATCAGCCCTTCGGCATGCTCGCTGTCCTGCCATTCGCCACGGGCCAGGACCTGCTCCAGGCGATTCAGATGCTTGAGCCCCGCCAGCAGCGGTTGCCGGGCCAGACGAGTACGACAGGCGAAAAGGCGAACGCCGTCCTGAGCGTGGGCAAGCGGGTAAGACGGAGTCGGGCCACCCTGCAGGATACGACGCGATTGCGCGTCAGCTGGCGGTGCGTATCCGCGCTGGCCGTCACCGCGGGTCAGAATCAGCTTCATTACACCCTCGCCCATCTGCCCGGCGAAGCGCGATGACTCGTCAACGATCCGTTCACGATCGAAGACCATGCCCAGACGCTGACAGCCCAGCTCAAGGCGCTGCAGATGGCGCTCGAACAATGACGGTCGACCTGACCTGACGCCGATGGTCTCGAACAGACCATCGCCGTAAGCCAGCCCTCGATCCTTGACCGACAAGGCGTCGGCAGGACGGCCGTCGATCCAGCTCGACATCACCCGGCGAACCGGCGGAACACCAGAGAACCGTTGGTCCCGCCAAAACCGAAGGAGTTGGAGATGACCACATCAATCGGCATCTTGCGCGCCTCGTGGGGCACGAAATCCAGATCGCAGCCTTCGTCCGGCTCATCGAGGTTGATGGTCGGCGGCGCCACCTGATCATTGATCGCCAGGATACTGATGATGGCCTCTACCGCACCGGCAGCTCCCAGCAGGTGACCGGTCATGGACTTGGTCGAACTCACCGCCAGCTGGTAGGCGTGCTCGCCGAACACGGCCTTGATCGCCGAGGCTTCCGCCAGGTCACCGGCCGGAGTCGAAGTACCGTGGGCGTTGATGTACTGAACCTGATCAAGATTGAGCCTGGCATCGCGCATGGCGTTGGTGATGCAACGGGCAGCACCGGCGCCATCTTCCGGCGGCGAAGTCATGTGGTAGGCGTCGCCGCTCATGCCGAAACCGATCAGTTCAGCGTAAATGGTCGCGCCGCGGGCCTTGGCGTGTTCCAGCTCTTCGAGAACCAGGGCACCGGCACCGTCGGACAGGACAAAGCCGTCACGGCCCTTGTCCCAAGGGCGACTGGCGCGGGCCGGATCGTCATTGCGGGTCGACAGGGCACGGGAAGCACCGAAGCCGCCCATGCCCAGGCCGCAGGCGGCCATTTCAGCCCCCCCGGCAATCATCACGTCGGCTTCGCCGTAGGCGATATTGCGTGCAGCCATGCCAATGCAATGCGTGCCCGTCGTACAGGCCGTTGCGATGGCATAGTTAGGTCCCTGTACCCCCAGATGGATCGACAGGAAACCGGAAATCATGTTGATGATCGAGCCCGGCACGAAGAACGGCGAAATACGTCCCGGCCCCTGCTCGTGCAGCGTACGGCTGCTGTTTTCGATATTGGTCAGGCCACCGATCCCCGAACCCATGGCAACGCCAATGCGGTCACGGTTCTCATCGGTGACTTCCAGACCGGCGTTGCGCACCGCCTGAAAGCTAGCGGCCAGGCCGTACTGGATGAAGAGGTCGAGCCGGCGGGCCTCTTTGGGCGCCAGGTACTCTTCAACGTTGAACCCTTTGATCGAACCGCCGAAACGGGTGCTGTAAGCCGAAAGGTCTGTGTGCTCGATCAGGCCAATGCCACTGCGGCCAGCCAGAATGCCTTGCCAGGTGCTTGGCACATCTGTACCCAACGGCGTCAGCATACCCATACCGGTGACCACGACACGTCTACGCGACACAGGACTCTCCTTTTCTCTTATTGACGACACGAAGCATCGTTTTTAAAGAAAAAACCGCACGCCGGTGAAGGCAGTGCGGTTTTTCCACGACAGCAAGCAACGATTACAAACTATTACGCCTGGTGGGCAGTAACGTAATCGATAGCAGCTTGAACGGTGGTGATCTTCTCGGCTTCCTCGTCAGGGATTTCAGTCTCGAATTCCTCTTCCAGAGCCATTACCAGCTCAACGGTATCGAGGGAGTCAGCGCCCAGGTCTTCAACAAACGAAGCAGTGTTGACGACTTCTTCAGATTTGACGCCAAGTTGCTCGGAAACGATTTTCTTGACGCGCTCTTCGATGGTGCTCATACCGTATTTAAACTCCTAGTGGACAAATTCAGGCGGCTGGCCGGTGGGTAAGTGTATAGAAGACGTTTTACGCTTTTCAAGCAAAACGCTTCGGCCTTCGACTCCACCGGCCTGCCGCCTATTAAAAGATTGCAGCTTTATAACGGATTTTCAGACAGCTCGTATGACATTTTTTCGCAGCGAACAGTCACATTCAGCTCATGTACATCCCGCCGTTGACTGGGATTGTAGCCCCGGTCACGTAGCCTGCACCCTCGGAAGCGAGAAAAGCGACCACGTTGGCGATCTCTTGCGCCTGACCCAGACGACCCAGTGGTATCTGGGTCAACAGGGCCTCGCGCTGGGCTTCGGGCAACTCACGAGTCATATCGGTATCGATGAAACCTGGTGTTACAGAGTTCACGGTAACGGCACGCGAACCCACTTCACGGGCCAGGGCACGACTGAAACCTTCCAGACCGGCCTTGGCGGCTGCGTAGTTTACTTGGCCTGCGTTGCCCATGGCACCTACCACGGAGCCGATACTGATGATTCGGCCCCAGCGAGCCTTGGTCATACCGCGCAAAACGCCCTTGGACAGGCGGAACAGACTGTTCAGGTTGGTATTGACGACGTCATGCCATTCGTCGTCCTTCATGCGCATCATCAGGTTATCGCGAGTGATACCGGCGTTATTGACCAGAATCAGCGGTACGCCGACACGCTCTTGAATGGTCGACAGAGTGGCGTCGACGGAGGCTGCGTCGCACACGTCCAGCATCAGGCCGAAGCCTTCGATGCCGTTTTCCTTGAAGGTGGCGCTGATACGTTCCGCACCGGCTTCAGAGGTGGCCGTACCAACGACCACGGCACCATTGCGACCCAGCTCCAGGGCGATGGCTTGACCGATACCACGGCTGGCGCCGGTAACCAGTGCAACTTTACCTTGCAGGCTCATGCAGGCTTCTCCTAATCAGGCCAGTGCCGCACGGGTGGCGGCAACGGCGTCTGGGGTATTGAGGTTGAAAGTCGCCACACCATCGGCGCAGCGCTTGTTAAGACCGGCCAGCACCTTGCCGGGACCGCATTCGACCAGTTGAGTCGCACCATTGGCCGCCAGACACTGCACGGACTCGACCCAGCGCACTGGCTTGTACAGCTGTTGCAGCAGATCGCTCTTGAGGGTGTCCAGATCGCCAGCGATCGCGGCGCTGACGTTCTGCACCAGGGGAATCTGCGGCGCCTGCCAGTCAATCGCATTGACGGCTTCGGCGAATCGCTCGGCGGCAGGACGCATCAGCTCGCAATGGGACGGCACGCTGACCGGCAACGGCAGCGCGCGCTTGGCGCCCTTGGCCTTGCACAGCTCCATGGCGCGCTCGACAGCGGCGGCTTGCCCTGCAATCACCACCTGACCTGGGGAGTTGAAGTTGACCGCGCTGACGACATCGCCCTGGGCCGCTTCGGCGCAGGCTTCAATGACCACGGCATCGTCCAGACCGAGAATCGCGGCCATGCCGCCCTGCCCGGCCGGTACGGCTTCCTGCATCAACTGACCACGACGCTCGACCAGTTTGACGGCATCAGCCAGGCTCAAGCTGCCCGCTGCAACCAGAGCGCTATATTCGCCCAGGCTGTGCCCGGCGACATAGGCCGGACGCGCGCCACCCTCGGCCAGCCACAGGCGCCAGAGCGCAATGGAGGCGGTAAGGATAGCCGGCTGGGTCTTGTCGGTCTGGTTGAGCTGCTCTTCCGGACCTTGCTGGGTCAGCGCCCAGAGATCGTAGCCGAGGGCGGCGGACGCCTCTTTGAAGGTGTCGATGATCAACGGGTATTGGGCGCCCAGCTCGGCAAGCATGCCGAGGGACTGCGATCCTTGACCCGGAAAGACGAATGCGAGGGATGCAGACATGTAACAAGCCCCTGAATTATTGGTCGTCGAAATGAACGCCCGGCAAGGCCGGACGCAAGAATTCTAAGTTGCGTGACTGCCCAGTTGGATGACTGGCCGGTCAGCAGCGTCACATTTTAGCCTCAAGCCCGCCAATACGGGCTACAGCACCCCATCAAGACGACCATGCAACCGCCGTGGCAGATCTTCCTGGATTTCGATCAGCGCGCGCTGGATCGCGCTCTGCAAGCCCTGCGCGCCAGCTGAACCATGACTCTTGACCACGATACCCTGCAGGCCCAGCAGGCTCGCGCCGTTATGCCGGGCCGGCGCCAGGTCGGCACGCAGGCGGCGGAACAACGGCAGCGCGAGCACACCAACAGCGCGGGATAACAGGTTCTGTCGGAACATTGCGTCAATTCGCCCGGCGATCATGGTCGCCAGACCTTCGCTGGACTTGAGCAGGATATTGCCGACAAAACCATCGCACACCACCACATCCGCCTCGCCCCGGTAGAGCCCGTCACCTTCGATAAAGCCGATGTAGTTCAACCCGGGAGCGGCCTGCAACAGGGTGGCGGCCTGCTTGACCTGCTGATTGCCCTTGATGTCCTCGGTGCCGACATTGAGCAGCGCCACCCGCGGCCGGAGCACACCCAGCGCCTCGGCGGCGACCGAACCCATCACCGCGAACTGATAGAGGTTCTCGGCACTGCAATCGACATTCGCCCCCAGGTCCAGCAACTGACAATAGCCGCGCTGGGTGGGAATGGCCGCAACCATCGCCGGACGGTCAATACCCGGCAGGGTCTTGAGCAGGAAACGCGAGAGCACCATCAGCGCGCCGGTATTGCCGGCACTGACACAGGCCTGGGCCTGGCCATCGGCTACCAATCGCAAGGCCACCCGCATCGACGAGTCAGGCTTGCCGCGCAGGACCTGGGCCGGGCGATCGTCCATGGTCACCACTTCGCTGGCATTGACAACACGCAGGCGCGAGCGATCCACACCGGGATGGCGGGCAATCAGGTCTTCAAGGGTAGAGGAGTGACCGACAAGGGTCAGGTGAAGCGAGGGGCTTGCAGACAGGCACGCAATAGAGGCCTGAACAATGTTGCGGGGACCGAAGTCCCCGCCCATTGCGTCGATCGCGATGATCGGAGCGGACAAGAAATTACTCGTCAGCGCCCTTGTCGATCACTTTACGACCACGATATACGCCTTCTGGCGATACGTGGTGACGCAGGTGAACTTCACCAGTGGTCTTTTCTACCGACAGAGTGCTTGCCTCGAGAGCATCGTGGGAACGACGCATGTCACGGGCAGAGCGGGATTTTTTGTTCTGCTGAACAGCCATAATTGATTAACTCCTAAACGTTTGGGTCACGCTTTAACTGCGCCAATACACTGAACGGGTTGGACCGCGTTACCTCGTCCACGCTCGGTTCGGGCTCATCGAGACCCGCCGGCTGCTGGCATTCTTCCGGATGATGAGCAGGCACAATGGGCAAGGCGAGCAAAAGCTCCTCCTCGATCAATGCCAGCAGATCCAATGGATCTTCGCCCAGTTCCAGCACGTCATAACCTTGCGGTAACGACTGGGTATTCGCACCCTCCTTCACCACGGCATAACTGCACTCGCTGTGGATCGGCAGGGTGACCAGCTCAAGACAACGCTGGCAAACCATCTTGACCGAGACATCGATTTCACTGTGGATAACCACAGCGCGTCGTTCGTCACGCTCAAAAACGAATTTAGCCTGCACCGTACCGAGGTTATCGGAAAGCGGGTCGCAGAGTCTCTCCAAATCAGCCAGTAACACTTCGCCTTGAAGGCTGGTGCCACGGTCAGCTAATTTGCGCGGGTCAACGTGAGGTGGAATCGGGTCATTCAACATAGGCGCAGCATTCTAGGGATGCCCCCCTGCTCTGTCAAAGGAAATTCCGGCCAGCAACGCATGGCGTTCGCGATTAGAATCGGCCATCACTTCGATGGAGATCCGCATGCTGCCTCTGCTCCTTGCTTCCAGCTCGCCCTACCGCCGTGAATTGCTCGAACGCCTGAGCCTGCCATTCGTCTGCCAGTCGCCCGATATAGATGAAGGCAGGCATCCCGGCGAGAGCGCCATCGAGCTGGTCAAGCGCCTGTCCCGGGAGAAAACCCAGGCCCTGGCCGCCGCATACCCTGGCCATTTGATCATAGGCTCCGACCAGGTCGCCGTACTCGGCGAGCAGATCCTCGGCAAGCCTCACACCTTCGAGCGTGCCCGAGAACAACTGGCAGCGGCCAGCGGTGCCAGCGTGTCCTTCCTCACCGGCCTGACCCTGCTCAACAGCAGCACGGGCCAGAGCCAGA
This sequence comes from Pseudomonas sp. Pseusp88, assembly GCF_047303955.1. Lineage (NCBI taxonomy): Bacteria > Pseudomonadati > Pseudomonadota > Gammaproteobacteria > Pseudomonadales > Pseudomonadaceae > Pseudomonas > Pseudomonas sp. Pseusp88. The sequence goes on from NZ_JBGLYM010000026.1 coordinate 16,080, forward strand.
CCGATTGCGTGCCCTTTACCGTGCACATGCGCGAGCTGAGCCGCGCCGGTATCGAACGTTACCTGCACGCCGAACAGCCCTACGACTGCGCGGGCAGCTTCAAGGCCGAAGGCCTGGGTGTGAGCCTGTTCCGCAGTACAGAAGGCAGCGACGCCACCAGCCTGATCGGCCTGCCGTTGATTCGCCTGATCGATATGCTAATAAATGAAGGCTACGCAATTCCCTGACCACTCCACAGGATCGAACCCCATAAGGGAGCGAATTCATTCGCGAAGAGCCATTTGCATCCACCCCATCCTCATCGTCTGGAATATCGCTTTCGCGAATAAATTCGCTCCCACAATCAACCTCCCCACGCTGCCAACCCAAGAACAAAAAACCCGACCAATGGTCGGGTTTTCGTTCAGCCATAACCTGAATCAGCGCAAGGACGGCCCATTGAAGCCTGCCCACATGGCAATCTGCTCGGCCACGCTGGCGCCCAGCTTCTTCGAGAAGCGGTCGAACGGCGACTCCTGCACGGTGTAGTCGACGATCTTCTTCTCGCCGATCACATCACGCGCCACCGAACTGGCGTTGCCCAGGCCATCGATCAGACCCAGAGGCAGCGCCTGCTCGCCGGTCCAGACCAGCCCGGAGAACAGCTCGGGGTGGTCCTTGTCCTTGAGACGGTCACCGCGGCCCTGCTTGACGCTGGCGATGAACTGCTTGTGGGTGGTGTCCAGCACGCTCTGCCAGAACTGGGTTTCCTCAGCCTTGGGTGGCTGGAACGGATCCAGGAAGGCCTTGTGCTCACCCGAGGTGTAGACCCGGCGATCGACGCCCAGCTTCTCCATGGTGCCGACAAAGCCGAAGGTCGCCGCAGTCACACCGATGGAGCCCACCAGGCTGGCCTTGTCGGCATAAATCTGGTCCGCCGCACTGGCAATGTAATAAGCCCCGGAAGCGCCCAGGTCAGCGATCACCGCGTAGACCTTGATATTCGGCTTCTCCGCGCGCAGGCGACGAATTTCGTCATAGACATAGCCCGACTGCACCGGGCTGCCGCCGCCACTGTTGATGCGCAGGATGATGCCCTTGGTCTTCTCGTCCTTGAACGCCTCGCGCAGGCTGCCAACGATATTGTCGGCGCTGGCCATTTCGCTGTCGGCGATCATGCCCTTGATCTCGATCAGCGCGGTATGGCTGTCCTTGCGCGAGGCGCCCTTTTCGACATCCATCAGCGGCGAGAACATGAACAGCGCGCCAATCAGATAGATAAAGGTCAGGCTCTTGAAGAAGATCCCCCAGCGCCGGGAACGACGCTGCTCCTGAATACCGGCCAGCAGGGTCTTTTCCAGAAGCTTCCAGCTCTTGGCGTCGGCCTTGCTGTCGGCGCTCTCATCGACACCTTGCGGTGCTTTCCACTCATCAGACATATTCAATCACCCCAACAACAAAGACTCAGGCGCTGCGCGCCGATAACCAGGTGCGCAGCTCATTAAAATGATCGATGGCCAGTCGCGGACCGAATTCGCGCAACGAGTCCAGGGATTGCGCCCCATACCCCACGGCCACGGAGTCCATGCCGGCATTGCGTGCCATCTGCAGATCGAAGGAAGAATCCCCGACCATCAAGGCCCGCTCAGGCGCCACGCGGCAATGTGCAAGGATTTCGTGCAGCATCAGCGGGTGCGGCTTGCTGGCGGTCTCGTCGGCGGCGCGGGTGGCGTCGAAATAATTCAGCCAACCGTTGGACCTGAGCACCCGATCCAGACCGCGACGCGCCTTGCCCGTGGCCACGGCCAGGTGATAACCCTCGGCACGGAATGCCTCGATGGACTCGGCTACCCCCTCGAACAACGGCGAAGGCACCTCATCCATGGTCATGTAGCTATTGGCATAACGCTCGCGAAACGCCACCAGGTCTCGCTGGGTGATACCGGGATACAGGGTTTCGATCGCCTCGGGCAGGCCCAGGCCGATGATGCCCTTGATCGAGACATCATCACGAATCGGCATATCTCCGGTTTGCGCCGCACTGCGCATGGCCAGAACGATACGACCGATGGAGTCGGCCAAGGTGCCGTCCCAATCGAAAATCAGCAAATCATAGTCACGGCGCACTCAGCAGTCGCTCCACAGTCTTGGCCCACATCTCATCGACCGGCGCCTCCAGCTTCAGCTCGCCACCATCGGGCAGCGGCACGGTCAGCATGTAGGCGTGCAGGAACAGGCGTTTACCGCCCAGGTCGCGAATCTCCTTGGAAAAGCCCTCTTCGCCGTACTTGGTGTCACCGGCGATACAGTGCCCGGCGTGCAGGGTGTGCACGCGAATCTGGTGGGTACGTCCGGTGACCGGCTTAGCCTCGACCATGGTGGCGAAGTCGCCGAATCGGCGCAGAACCTTGAACAGGGTCAAGGCCTCCTTGCCCTCTTCGTTAACCTCGACCATCCGCTCGCCGGAACGCAGGTTGCTCTTGAGCAGCGGCGCGCGCACCTGTTTCTGGGCGGTCGGCCAATTGCCACGGACCAGGGCCATATAGCGTTTGTCCACGCCGTCGCCGCGCAGGGCGGCGTGCAGATGACGCAACATGCTGCGTTTCTTGGCAATCATCAGCAGGCCCGAGGTATCACGGTCCAGGCGATGCACCAGCTCCAGCTCCTTGGCATCGGGGCGCAACTGCCGGAAGGCTTCGATGACCCCGAAACTCAGGCCGCTGCCGCCGTGCACGGCAATCCCGGCGGGCTTGTTGAGCACGATCAGGGCCTTGTCTTCATAGACAATCGCTGCTTCCAGGCGCTGCAACAGCCCCTGGGCGACCGGCACCGGTTCGTCGCGCTCAGGCACGCGTACCGGCGGGACACGGATGATGTCCCCGGCCTGCAACTTGTACTCGGGCTTGATCCGGCCCTTGTTCACCCGCACTTCGCCTTTGCGCAAAATGCGATAAATCAAGGTCTTGGGCACGCCTTTGAGAAAAGTGACAAGAAAGTTGTCGATTCGTTGACCGGCATATTCCGGCGCAACCTCTACCAGCTGGACGCCGGGGGTTGGAGGGGTGATATTCGTCATGGCGCAAATCATAACAATTTTTTATGGATTTGAAGCACTTAATGATTGCTGCTATAGTCGCGAACGCCGCCAAAAGCGGCCTGGACAGCGGACAAGCGGTGTGACACCGGCCCTGACCACGCAATTCACGAGGACGCGAGGCCGTCCTACGGGGCTTTCGCTGCACACTGGAAGGTCTGAAAACGTAACAAGCGCAGGTGACATGAGGCCTGAAACAGGCCCGAACGCAGAGTAGCTACTCGCCTTCGGAGCTCAATATTCAAGGCCAGTTCACAAAGTGCAGTCGCTTTCAGACGCTCCGAGCGAATGTTTCGGAAACAACGCCTTAAGCCATAGATGCGCGACCTTCCAGTGGAAGGTCGCGGTAAATGCCAACCCGCTGCGGATTCTGCGCGCGGCAGCACCCGAATTATCAGGGATACGTGTAGGGTAGAGACGCACAACCATCGGACTGTGTATAGCACCAGGCTTGTTATAGACGCCTCATCTCGTCCGCTACCGATGGCTGATTCCTCCTCCTGACAAAGCTTTTGCTGACAGGGTGTCCTAATCGTCACCACAGCAAGCAGGAAACGTCGTCGCGACCCCCAGGCCCCGTTGGCCGGGATCATCGCTAGACACTTGAGTGTCCAACCACTCTTGACGTGCCCTGACACCGACCGTGAGAAGTCGTGTGTGCCGAACGCCGTTTCCGGCAGCCCGGAAACCGACGGTACTACATGAAAAGAATGCTGATTAACGCAACTCAACCCGAAGAGTTGCGTGTTGCACTGGTAGACGGCCAGCGCCTCTACGACCTGGACATCGAGTCCGGTGCACGCGAGCAGAAGAAGGCCAACATCTATAAAGGCCGGATTACTCGCATCGAACCCAGTCTTGAGGCTGCCTTTGTCGATTTCGGCTCTGAGCGCCACGGCTTCCTGCCCCTCAAGGAAATCTCCCGCGAGTACTTCAAGAAAGCCCCCGAAGGCCGCGTCAACATCAAGGACGTCCTGAGCGAAGGCCAGGAAGTTATCGTCCAGGTCGAGAAAGAAGAACGTGGCAACAAGGGCGCAGCCCTGACCACCTTCATCAGCCTGGCCGGTCGTTACCTGGTCCTGATGCCGAACAACCCGCGTGCCGGCGGCATCTCGCGCCGCATCGAAGGCGAAGAGCGCAACGAACTGCGTGAAGCGCTGAACGGCCTGATCGCCCCTGCCGACATGGGCCTGATCGTGCGCACTGCCGGCCTTGGCCGCAGCAGCGAAGAAATGCAGTGGGACCTCGACTACCTGCTGCAACTCTGGACCGCCATCAAGGAAGCGTCCCTGGATCGTTCGGCGCCTTTCCTGATCTACCAGGAAAGCAACGTCATCATCCGCGCCATCCGCGACTACCTGCGCCAGGACATCGGCGAAGTGCTGATCGACAGCGTCGAAGCCCAGGAAGAAGCCCTGACCTTCATCCGCCAGGTGATGCCGCAGTACGCCAGCAAGATCAAGCTCTACGAAGACAGCGTTCCGCTGTTCAACCGTTTCCAGATCGAAAGCCAGATCGAGACCGCCTTCCAGCGCGTCGTCGAACTGCCTTCCGGCGGCTCCATCGTTATCGATCCGACCGAAGCCCTGGTGTCCATCGACATCAACTCGGCCCGCGCCACCAAAGGCAGCGACATCGAAGAAACCGCCCTGCAGACCAACCTTGAAGCCGCCGAAGAAATCGCCCGTCAGTTGCGCCTGCGCGACATCGGCGGCCTGATCGTCATCGACTTCATCGACATGACCCCGGCCAAGAACCAGCGCGCCGTGGAAGAAAAAGTCCGCGAAAGCCTGGAAGCCGATCGTGCCCGCGTCCAGGTCGGTCGCATCTCGCGCTTCGGCCTGCTGGAAATGTCCCGTCAGCGCCTGCGTCCGTCCCTGGGCGAGAGCAGCGGCATCGTCTGCCCGCGTTGCAACGGCACCGGCATCATCCGTGACGTTGAATCGCTGTCCCTGGCGATCCTGCGCCTGATCGAAGAAGAAGCCCTGAAAGACCGCACTGCCGAAGTCCGCGCCCAGGTGCCGATCCCGGTTGCAGCTTTCCTGCTCAACGAAAAACGCAACTCGATCACCAAGATCGAACTGCGCACCCGTGCCCGTATCGTCATCCTGCCGAACGATCATCTGGAAACGCCGCATTTCGAAGTCCAGCGTCTGCGTGATGACAGCCCGGAAGCCCACAATAACCAGTCCAGCTACGAAATCGCCGCTGCCGCTGCCGAAGTGGAAGAAGTCCAGCCAGCTGCCGCGACCCGCACCCTGGTTCGCCAGGAAGCTGCGGTCAAGACAGCTCCAGCCCGCGCCAACGCGCCAGTACCGGTAGAAGCTCCCGCACCGGTCGCACCGGCCCCTGTTGCCCATGAGCCAAGCCTGTTCAAGGGCCTGGTGAAATCCCTGGTCAGCCTGTTCGCGACCAAGGAAGAGCCAGCCGCTGCGCCGGTTGTCGTCGAGAAGCCGGCTGCCGAGCGCCCTGCGCGCAGCGAAGAACGCCGCAACGGTCGTCAACAGAGCCGTGGCCGTACCAACCGTCGTGACGAAGAGCGCAAGCCGCGCGAAGAGCGTGCGCCACGTGAGGAACGTGCCGAGCGCGCCCCTCGCGAAGAGCGTGCTCCGCGTGAAGAACGCGCGCCACGTGAAGAACGTGCACCGCGCGAGCCGCGTGAAGTACGTGACGATGCCGCCCCGCGTGAAGAACGCCCGGCCCGTGCCCCACGGGAAGAGCGCGCACCGCGCGAGCGCAAGCCACGTGAAGGTCGCGAAGGTCGTGAAGAACGTCCGGTTCGCGAACTTCGCGAGCCGCTGGATGCCGCCCCGGCAGTCAGCCTGCAACGTGAAGAGCGCCCTGAGCGCGCACCACGCGAAGAGCGTCAGCCACGTGCGCCGCGTGAAGAGCGTCAACCACGTGCCGAGCAGCCAGTAGTTGCGGCCAGCGAAGAAGAACTGCTGCCGAACGAAGAAGCCCTGCAGGACGAGCAGCAGGACGGCGCCGAAGGCGACCGTCCACGCCGCCGCTCCCGTGGCCAGCGTCGTCGCAGCAACCGTCGTGAGCGTCAACGCGACGCCAACGGCAATGTGATCGAAGGCTCCGAAGAAAGTGAAGGCGAAAACGAAGGCACTGCGGCTGTCGCTGCCGTCGTGGCAACTGGCGCAATCGCGGCTTCCGTCGAAGGCGTGATCAGTGCCCAGGCCGAAGCCGAAGCTCATCGCCAGGCCGAACGCGCTACTGCCGCCGTGCCTGCCTCGGCACCGGCTGCTGTAGAAGCGAATACCGTCGAAACGCCAGTGGTCGAAGCCCCTGCCGAATCGACACCTGACGCTGAAACTGTTGTTGAAGCGCCATCGTTCGAAGCAGCTACCGTCGAAGTGCCAGCTGTTGAAGCACCGGCCGCCGACGAACACTTCAAGCTGGAAAGCGCTCCGGACGTAGAAGTACAACCGGTCGTCGAAGAGGCACCTGCACCGGTTGAAGTGCCAGCCGCCCAGACCGAACTGTTCAGCGCACCTGAGCCGTTCACGCCAACCCCTGCGCCAGTAGCAGAAGTAGCGGTCCAGGCACCGGTTGCCGACAGCGTCGTGGTCACCGAGTCGGCCGAGCTGCCAACGCCTGAACCTGTGGCTGAGGCGGTAGTGGCTGCCGAGCCAGCGCCTGCACCCGTTGTCGAAGCCGTTACCGAGCCGGTTGTCGCGCCAACGCCTGAGCCAGCCCCGGCCCTGCCGGTTAGCAGCAATGGCCGTGCGCCGAACGATCCTCGTGAAGTGCGTCGTCGCAAGCGTGAAGCCGAGCGTCTGCAGAAGGAAGCCGAAGAGGCCGCAGCTGCCGCCGCCAGCGCACCGGTTGCCGAACCGGCTCCGGTTGTCGAGGCTGCACCGGTCATCGAAGCGGTAGAAGCTGCACCAACCGTCGAAGAAACCGTGCAACCTGCTGAAGAAGTCGTTCAGCAACCAGCCCATGAAGAGCACCACGAGCACAAGCCCCTGGTCTGATTCATTAGCTGAATAAAAAGCCCCGCCTGTGCAGACAGGCGGGGCTTTTTTATTCCTGCGGACTTCTGAAATGTGTGACCGGCTTTAGCCGGGAAGGCGATATGGCAGACGATATAAATGTATCAGTCATGCAGCCCATTCCCGGCTAAAGCCGGTCCCACCGTTTTGGGTTTTACTCGGAAAAAATCAACGCCTGCGGCACATCCACATCCCACACCACGCCGGGATCGGTCACCTCGACCAACTGCACGGTCGCCGTATCAAATAACCGCCGTGCCCCGCGATCTCCACTCAGGCTCATCAACCCCGCCCCCAGCTCCCGACCAAACCCCACCGGATGCCCGCGCTCACCCTGATATACAGGCACACTGATAGCATCGGCGCGCACGCTGGCGGCAATGGCTTGCAAGGTCTCAGGCAGAATAAACGGCATATCCCCCAGCACCACCAGCCAACCGGCACAATCCGGTTCGGCAGCCACAGCTGCGGCGATGCTGTCGCCCATGCCGGGGGAGTCCAGTTGCAGCAGGGTGCAGTGATATTGATGGGCGAGTCGGGCGACGTCAGCTTGATCCGGGCGGGTGATCACCAGATACTTATCCACAACCCCTCGCAGGTTGAGCAGGACCTGCTCAAGCACAGGCCTTTCGATTCCGTCACGGCCCACACAGGGCGCCAGCAGTTTACTGGCACCCTCCCCGGCCACGGCCTGATAGCGGCTACCCAATCCGGCAGCCAGGACAACGGCACAAAGCGGTGCGGCCATAAGGACCTCAGTAGAGATTGGGCTCCATCTCAAGCATGACGCCGAAACGCTCGGCAATGTCGCCCTGAATGCGCCTTGCCAGGGACAGCAGCTGTGTGCCCGTCGCGTGACCATGGTTGACCAGCACCAGAGCCTGCAACACATGCACCCCGGCATCGCCGTCGCGGAAACCTTTCCAGCCAGCCTGTTCGATCAGCCAGCCCGCCGCAAGCTTCACCTGACCGTCGCCCTGTGGATAAGCCACCAGCCCGGGATAGCGGTTCTTCAGCTCCGCAGCCTGAGCCGCCGCAATCACCGGGTTTTTGAAGAAGCTCCCGGCGTTACCCAGCACCGCCGGGTCAGGCAGTTTCTCGCTGCGAATGGCGCAGATCGCCCGGCTCACATGCATGGGCGTAGCCTTCTCGATACCCATCTGCTGCAAGCGCTCGCGCACCGGCCCGTATTCCAGATGCAGTTCCGCCACCCGTGGCAGCAGGAAACGCACCCGCAGGATCAGCCAACGCCCGGCCTCGCGCTTGAACAGGCTGTCGCGGTAGGCAAATTCGCACTCGTCGCGAACAAACTCGCGCAGCTCGCCGGTCTGGCGGTCGATGGCGGTCAGGCTGTGGAATACATCCTTGATCTCGACTCCGTAGGCGCCGACGTTCTGGATCGGCGCAGCACCCACCGTGCCGGGGATCAGGCTGAGATTTTCCAGCCCGGCCATGCCCATCTCCAGGCACCAGAGCACGAATGGATGCCATGGCTCTCCGGCCTCGGCTTCAACCAGACCGTGGGAGCAATCCTCGCGCAGCACGCGAATACCACGGCTGGCCATACGCAGCACCAAAGCCTGCACATCAGCGGTCAACAGCAGATTGCTGCCACCGCCGATGACCAGCACCGGCAACGCCTGGTTGGCCGCATAGGCCAGTGCCTCACGCACTTCGTCGTCGTTATGAGCTTCGGCGTACTGCTGCGCACGCACATCGACACCAAAAGTGTTGAACGCTTTGAGCGAGACATTGTTCTTGATCTGCAACGTCACGCCTCCAGCAAGCGTCTTACGCGCTCAAGGTCTTCAGCGGTATCGACGCCGGCTGGCGGTGCTTCCAGGGCATCGGCCACATGGATACGCACACCGTGCCAGAGTGCCCGCAGCTGTTCGAGGCTTTCGGTATCTTCCAGCCAGCAAGGGCCCCAGCTGACGAAATCAGCGAGAAAGCCAGCGCGATAGGCGTAGATACCGATATGCCGACGATACGGCACATCGGCTGGCAACCGGTCGCGGTCACGAGCCAGGGCATCGCGGGCCCAGGGCAGCGGCGCACGACTGAAGGTCAGGGCCAGGCCATTGATATCGCTGGTGACCTTGACCACATTCGGATTGAACAGCGCCGCCACGTCGTCGATGGGCTCGGCCAAAGTCGACATTCGCGCCTCGGGATGAGCCGCCAGGTTGTCCGCCACCTGATCGATCACCGCCGGAGGAATCATCGGCTCGTCGCCCTGCACGTTGACCACGATGGCATCAGGCGCCAGGCCCAATTGCGCGGCAACTTCAGCCAAGCGATCAGTGCCGGAATTGTGATCATCGCGGGTCATCAGCACTTCGGCCCCGAACAGCTGGCAGGCGTCGAAGATGCGCTGATCGTCAGTCGCTACGACAACGCGCTCGGCACTGCTTTTACGCGCCTGCTCCCAGACCAACTGAACCATGGGCTTGCCGGCGATGACCTTCAGCGGCTTGCCGGGAAACCGGCTGGAGCCGTAACGCGCCGGAATGACCACCGTGAACGCCGCGGTCATTTATCCAGACGCTCATCGGTAGTCAGGGTGCGGGCTTCGCTTTCCAGCATCACCGGGATGCCGTCGCGGATCGGGTAGGCCAGGCCGGCGCCTTTGCTGATCAGCTCGGTTTTATCGGCGCTGAGCTTGAGTGGCCCCTTGCAGATCGGGCAGGCGAGGATGTCGAGCAACTTGGTATCCATAGGAGTTCCTGGGCAATTCATGGCAAAAGTCGTAATAACTGCTGGTCGAACCACGCTATAAAGGCCGCTGAAGGCGCCGCGTCCACCGCCAGGTAGAACCAGTCATCGGCAGCGAAGGCGCGGCATTTGACGGCGTCCTTCTCGGTCATGACCAACGGCAGCGACGGGCTGAACGTCAGCGCCTGGGCGCTGTATTCGGCGTGGTCGGCAAAGGCATGGGCGACAGGCCGCCAGTGTAGACCTTCGAGGGTCTTGAAGAAACGCTGCGGATTGCCGATCCCGGCCACCGCATGCAGCGCCTGACCGGCGGGAAAATGCTCCAGCGCCACACGTTCGCCGCTGCGCAGATGCACCAGCGCAGAGGGCTTGAGGGTAAAGGCGAAACCATCTTCGCGATCGGCAGCGGCGCCGTTATAAAGCAGCGCATCGACACTGTTCAGGCGCTCCACCGGCTCGCGCAGGGGACCGGCAGGCAGGCAACGACGATTGCCCAGGCCGCGGGCGGCGTCGATCAGCACCAGTTCCAGGTCGCGAGCGAGGCGATAGTGTTGCAGGCCGTCGTCACAGAGAATCAGGTCCAGAGGCTCGGCGGCGAGCAAGGCGCGGACGGCACTGCTGCGATCCGGGTCGATCATCAACGGCACGCCGCTGCGCTGAACAATCAGAAGGGGTTCATCACCGGCCTCAACAGCGCGCTGCTCGGGCAGCACTCGCCATGGCAGGCTCGGCGGCCTGGCACCATAACCGCGGCTGACCACGCCGACCCGCAGGCCGCGCTGACGGCAGTGCTCGATCATCCACAGGATCAACGGTGTCTTGCCAGTGCCGCCAACGGTGATATTGCCCACCACCAGCACTGGCACCGGGGCGCGGTAGATATCGCCCTCCCCGGCCACAAAGCGCGCCCGCTTGCCCCGCACCACGCGCCGGTACAAGGCCTCCAGCGGACGCAGCAACGTCAGTGCCGGATGGCCGTTGTACCAGGCGTCGAGCAGGCGGTCGGTGAATGCCATCAGTTAGTCGATGCGGCTTCGATGGTGGTCATGCGCAGATGGCTGAAACCCAGCTTGCCCGCCGCGTCCATGGCCGTGATCACCGCTTGATGAGGGGTCTTGCCGTCGGCACTGATGGACAACGGCAGGCTGGTGTCGCCACCGGACTCACGTTGCAGCGCATCGATCAGGGTGGTCAGGTCATTCTTCGGCAGCAGCTGGTTATTCAGCGCATAAATGCCGTCGGCATTGATGGTGATATCCAGGTGCTTGCGGGCGGCGTCGGTTTCAGGGCTGCCGGTAACCGCCTGGGGCAGGTCTACACGCAGCTGGGTTTCCCGGGTGAAAGTGGTGGTCACCACGAAAAACAGCAGCAGGATAAAGACCACGTCGATCAGCGACACCAGGTTGATGTCGATGTTTTCCCGAGGCTTGCGGCGGCGGAACTTCACTTCTTCTTGCCCTCGGCCAGATCGACGTCACGGTCGCCCTGCACCACTTCCACCAGCTTGATCGCTTCCTGCTCCATGCCCACCACCAGTTCATCGACCCGGCTTTGCAGGAAACGATGGAAGAAGATCGCCGGAATACCGACCATCAGGCCGGACGCGGTACAGATCAGCGCCTTGGAAATACCGCCGGCCAGTACGCCAGCGTTGGCGGTCATGCCCGAATTGGTGAACGAGCCGAAGATATCGATCATGCCCAGTACGGTGCCGAGCAGGCCGAGCAACGGCGCCATGGCAGCGATGGAGCCGAGGGTGCTGAGGTAGCGCTCCAGATCATGGATGACTCGCGCGGCGGCCTCTTCGATGCACTCTTTCATGATCTCGCGACCATGCTTGGAATTGGCAAGGCCGGCGGCCAGAATCTCGCCAAGAGGCGAATCGGCACGCAGTTCCTTGAGCTTTTCCTTGTCCAGTTTCTTGTCTTTGATCCAGCGCCAGACCTGGCCCAGCAGGTGCGGCGGGGTGATGCGGGCTGCACGCAGTGTCCACAGGCGTTCGATAATGATACCGACCGCGGCAATGGAACTCAGAATGATCGGCAGCATCATCCAGCCACCAGATTTGACCAGTTCCCACACAGTGACCACCCCCAGAAAAAAGTGGCGCCACTCTATCATAGGGTCGTCGGCTGGCCGTAGTGCGGGATCAATATCCGTGCTGTCAGTCACGCCAGAAACGTCGCCGCGCACGCTCTGCCACAGGGCTGTCGAAGGCGCCCAGACGCAGGCTGAGCGCGCCGCTCTCGGCACTGTCCCAGGTAGCGATACCCAGGTAGCGATAGCGCGACATCACTAATGGATGCGGGTGGCCGAAGCTGTTATTACGCCCCCGGGAAATCAGCACGCCCCTGGGCGCCACGGCATTGAGCAAGGGTCGCGACGATGAAGTGCGACTGCCGTGATGGGGCGCCTGCAGCCATTCGGCACGCACATCGAAGCCGCTGTCCACCAGGACCCGCTCGGCCTGGGCATCGATATCACCGGTCAACAGCAACCGCTCACCGCCGGCCTCGACCTTCAATACGCAGGACGCCGGATTGCTCTCCCGGGCCTGCTCCCAGCGCCAGGTGCTAAAGGTAACACCGTCCCACTCCCAGCTTTCGCCGTTGCGGCACAACTGCACCGGCAACGCCTCAGGAATGCCGATCTGTTGGCCACCCAATACCCGCTTGATCGGCAAGGCTCGCTGCACCGCCAGGGCGCCGCCGGTATGGTCCAGATGAGCGTGGCTGAGCAGCAGCACATCCAGCGCCCGCACACCGCTCTTGCGAATGGCGGGGACCACCACGCGCTGACCGATATCGACATCGCCGACGCGCGGCCCGGCGTCATACAGCAGAGTGTGCTGACGGGTGCGCAGCAGGATGGCCAGGCCCTGGCCGACATCCAGTTGCAGTACCTCGACCTGGCCATGGGGCACGCTCTTCTGGGGGGCAAATACACAGAGCAGCAATAGCGGCCAGCCAAGGGGACGCAGTGGCACGCCTGCAGGCAGCAGCAAGAACAGCGCGCCCAACAGACTTAACAGCCACGCCCACCCCGCAATGGCGCTGGGAATCCAGGCCGGTAACCAGCCTGCGAACAGCGTCAGCGCACGGAACAGCCAGTCCAGCGCGCCCCCGGCCAACCAAAGCAAAGCCTCGCCGACAACGGGCACCGGCAATAACAACGTACCCAACAGCGCAGGCGGCAGCACGACGAAACTCACCCAGGGCACCGCCAACAGATTGACCAGCGGCCCGCTGAGGCTGATCGGCAGGTTCAAGGCCAACAGAATCGGCAGCAGGCCAAGAGCGATCAGCCATTGCGCGCGGTTCCAGCTGTGCAGCCAGCCCCAGGCCCCCAAGCGACCACTGAAGATCAGGATCAACACGGCCACCGCAGCGAACGACAGCCAGAATCCCGGTTGCAGGCTGACCAGTGGCTCGCTGAGCAGCACCAGATTCAGTGACACCACCAGCGGCCAGAGCACGCCCAGATGACGAAAGCGCCAGCGCCACAACAGCACCATGCCGACCATCACACAGGCCCGCCGCACCGGCACATCAAAACCCGCCAACAAGCCATAACCGAGGGCGGCAGCAAAGGCCAGCAAGCAGGCACAGGGCAGCCACGGCAGACATCGCGGCCATAGCCCGTAACGCGCCAGCCCGGCAATCAGGCCATAGACCACACCCGCCAACAGGCCGATATGCTGCCCGGAGATCACCAACAGATGCACGGTGCCGGTGTCCTGCAACACCTGCCAGTCCGCCGTCGACAGCCCGGAACCATCACCAATGACCAAGGCCGCCAATCCGCCCTCCCGGCCCTGGGCATCCACCGCCAGCAAGCGCTGACGAATAGCGTCACGCCAGCCACCACGGGCCTCGCTCAAGCGCTCACCGTCGACCACCGTACCCGTGGCACCAATGCGCTGGGCCAACAGCCAGGCGGTGTAATCGAAGGAATGGGGATTAATCAGCCCGGCCGGACGCTTGAGCTTGACCGCCAGACGCCAGTGTTCGCCGCTGCGCACCTCGGGGCCACTGTACCAGGACACCCGAATGCGTTCGGGAAGGGGTGTTCGGCGCGATTGCGCGCCCTGCACTTCGAAACGCACCACGCCCTCGTTGCTATCGGGCAGGCCGACAACTTTGCCCTGCAGCCACAGGGTCTGACCGTCGAGACGGGGCGGGAGTCGGTCGTTCAAGGCAGATTGGGCGGATACACAGGCCCATGACAGGCCCAGCAGAAACAAGGCCATGGGGTAGGTGCGAAATGGCAGCAGCATCAAGGCGACCGCCGCCATCAACAAAAGCCAGCCAACCGATGGCAAAGCTGGCAGGAAACGCAGGGCCAGCATGCCCAGCGCCAGCGCGATCATCCCTGTGCGCATGAAGTCCCTCGATCACCGAAAAAGGTATCGAAAGGGCTTAGACCATGTGCTCAGGGAGAGTCGGGATCAAGTGTCACAAGGTCTGTAGCGACCCTGCGTTCCTGGGACATTTTTTATTTTGAGGATGGCCAAGATTGTGGGAACGAAATGTGGAGGCGGATTTTGTGGGAGCGAATTCATTCGCGAACGCGGCCCGTCAGGCCGTAGAGATATATTGAATCTCCCGGCCTCTTCGCGAATGAATTCGCTCCCACAATTCACTCCCGCAAAATCCGCTCCTACAAAATCTGCTCCTACCTGGCGCAGCTGTTACTGACGCATCCCGCGCCCACTCACCAGCAACCGTGCACAGCCGATATACAGCACGATGGTCGCCACAACCATAAAGGTCATCGCCACGTCGATCTTGATATCGGACACGCCCAGGATACCGAAGCGGAAGGCGTTGACCATGTGCAGCACCGGGTTGGCCAGGGATACGGTCTGCCAGAACGGCGGCAGCAGGGTGATGGAGTAGAACACCCCGCCCAGGTAGGTCAGCGGCGTCAGGACGAAGGTCGGAATGATCGAGATATCGTCGAAGTTGCGCGCATAAACGGCGTTGATAAAGCCCAGCAGCGAGAAGATCGTTGCCGTCAGCAGCACCACTGCCAGGGTCACGCCCAGGTGATGCACCTGCAGATGGGTGAAGAACAGCGACAGCAGGGTCACGATCACACCGACGATCAGGCCGCGCAGCACACCGCCGAACACGTAACCGACCAGAATGGTGTGGGGCGAGACCGGCGAGACCATCAGCTCTTCCACCGAACGCTGGAACTTGGCACCAAAGAAGCTGGAGACCACGTTACCGTAGGAGTTGGTGATCACCGACATCATGATCAGGCCCGGCACGATGTACTCCATATAGCTGAAGCCACCCATGCCACCGATCTGCTTGCCGATCAGGTTGCCGAAGATCACGAAGTACAGAACCATGGTGATGGCTGGCGGGAGCAGGGTCTGGGGCCAGATCCGCATGAAACGCCGCACTTCACGGTAAATGATGGTGTTGAGGGCAATCAGGTTGGGACGCAGTTCACTGTTCATTGCGCCACCTTCGCCAGGTTTTTTTCCACCAGTGACACAAACAACTCCTCAAGGCGGTTGGTTTTATTGCGCAGGCTCAGAACTTCAACATTCTGTGCCGCCAGTTGGCTGAACAGCGCGGTAATGCCGATGGTCTTGTCCACCTGCACTTCCAGGGTGTGGCTGTCGACCAGTCGCGACGGGTAGCCGATCAGCGAAGGAGCCGTCTGGTAGGCGTCCTTCAGGTCGAGCAGGAAGGTCTCGACATGCAGCGTGTTGAGCAGGCTCTTCATGCTGGTGTTCTGCACAATCACGCCGTGGTCAATGATGCCGATATTACGGCACAGCTGCTCGGCCTCTTCCAGATAGTGGGTGGTCAGGATGATGGTGATGCCTTTCTCGTTCAGCTCGGTGAGAAAGGTCCACATCGACCGGCGCAACTCGATGTCCACGCCCGCAGTCGGTTCGTCGAGGATCAGCAGGCGCGGCTCATGCACCAGAGCGCGAGCGATCATCAGGCGACGCTTCATGCCACCGGACAGCGAACGCGACGGCACATCGCGCTTGTCCCACAGGCCCAGCTGGGTCAGGTACTGCTCGGCACGTTCCTTGGCGATCTTCGGCGGGATGCCGTAGTAACCGGCCTGGGTCACGACAATGTCGAAGGTCTTTTCGAACTGATTGAAGTTGAACTCCTGGGGCACTACGCCAATGGAGCGCTTCAGCGCTGCCGGGTCGCGGTCCAGGTCATGGCCAAAGATATTCACCGTGCCGCTGGTCTTGTTGACCAGGGTCGAGATGATCCCGATGGTGGTGGATTTACCGGCGCCGTTAGGGCCGAGCAAGGCGAAGAAGTCACCTTCGGCCACGTCCAGATCGATACCACTCAGGGCCTGGAAACCGTTGCCGTAGGTTTTGGTTAGCTGCCGGATGGACAGAGCGGAACTCATATCGGAAAAAACACCAATAAAGGAAGAATAGGGAAATAGATGAGGCCGTACGCTTTGATTCAACGTTCTTGTCGGAGCGCAAGCAATGCCAATGGTGCTTGCCCGCGCCCCTCAAGTACAGCGACATATATTGATAGTAGGTATTAACTCAACGCGGTCATGACTGCCCGTTGGTAGGCCGGGCGGGCTTTCAGGCGTTCGTACCAGGCTTCGAGGTTGGGCAGCGGCGGGCGTTCAATCGGCATTTCAAACCAGGCATAAATAAAGCTTCCCAGGGGAATATCGCCCATGCCCAACTGTGCGCCGGACAGGTACGGCTGCCTGGCCAGGGTCTTGTCCGCCACCAGCAAAAGGCCATGCAGCACCTTGATCCCCTCATTGATCTGCGCCCAGTCCTGCTGCTCAGGCGCGGTGCGCAATACCCCCCAGAACACCGGCTTGAACGGATCGGCCAGGGTCGAGGTGGTCCAGTCCATCCACTTGTCTGCGGCGGCACGTTCCTGGACATCGGCGGGATAGAACGGCGAATCCGGCGCATAGCGAGCGGCCAGGTAGCGCACGATGGTATTGGACTCCCACAGCACGAAGTCACCGTCCTCGATCATCGGGATGCGACCATTGGGATTCTTCGCCCGGTATTCCGCCCCTTCCACCAGACCGAATGCACCGCCGGCATCCAGGCTCTGGTAAGGAATGTTCAGTTCTTCGGCGATCCACAACGCCTTGCGCACGTTGGACGAGTTCTTGCGGCCCCAGATTTTCAGCATGTCATGCCTCTGCATACACTCCAAAGATGCGCCGTAGTCTACTCTGCGCAGGCAGCGTTCAGGCCAGAGGTTCTTGCGCATCGGCCATTTGCCGAACTAGAGCGCTGGCAGAGGGTCACTATCCACACACCCAATACGTAGGAGCTGCCGCAGGCTGTGATAGTGGTGGGTCAGGCAAAACCTATCGCAGCCTGCGGCAGCTCCTACAGAAAGCTCACTCGACTCAGGTGCTCAGGAGTTGGCTGACTGCTCATCACGGAGGAATATGTATGTTGCTGTTGCTGTGGATTGTGCTGCTGCTCATCGGGATCGCCTGGCTGGCCCATCGACGTATCGCGCCCATGCCCGCTCTGGGTGCGGTGGCTGTTTATCTGCTGGCCATGGGCATCTTCAGCCGCGCGCCGGGGGGCCTGTTGCTGGTGTTCTGGGTGCTGTGGGCCATTGTCGCCCTGCCCCTGGCCCTGCCGGACCTGCGCCGCCAATACTTCACGGCACCCATGTTCCGCTGGTTCAAGAAGGTTCTGCCGCCCATGTCGGCCACCGAGCGCGATGCCATCGACGCCGGCACCGTGTGGTGGGACGGAGAACTGTTCAGCGGCCGTCCGAACTGGGACACCCTGCTGGCCTACCCCAAGGTGCAACTCACTGAAGAAGAACAGGCCTTTATCGACGGCCCCACGGAAGAACTCTGCGCCATGGTCAGCGACTGGCAGATCGGCCAGGACATGGACCTGCCGCCCGAAGCCTGGGCGCATATAAAGGAACACGGCTTCTTCGCCCTGATCATTCCCAAGGAATACGGCGGCAAAGGCTTCTCTGCTTATGCCCACTCGCAAGTGGCGATGAAACTGGCGACCCGCAGCGGCGACCTGGCTTCCACCGTGATGGTGCCCAACTCCCTCGGCCCGGCCGAGCTGCTGCTGCACTACGGCACCGACGAACAACGTAACCACTATCTGCCGCGCCTGGCCCGTGGCGAAGACATTCCCTGCTTCGCATTGACCGGCCCTCTCGCTGGTTCCGACGCTGGCGCCATGCCCGACACCGGCATCATCTGCAAGGGCCAGTGGCAGGGCGAAGAAGTCATCGGCCTGCGCTTGAACTGGGAAAAGCGCTACATCACCCTCGGCCCCGTCGCCACCCTGCTCGGCCTGGCCTTCAAGGCCTACGACCCCGAGTATCTGCTGGGTGAAGAAGAGGACCTGGGCATCAGTCTGGCGCTGATTCCCACCGGGACCGAAGGCGTCGAAATCGGCCGCCGTCACCTGCCACTGGGTGCCGCTTTCATGAACGGCCCCAACTCCGGCAAGGACGTGTTCATTCCCCTGGACTTCCTCATCGGCGGTCAGGCCATGCTCGGCAAAGGCTGGATGATGCTGATGAACTGCCTGTCCGTAGGCCGTTCCATCTCCCTGCCTGCGGTCGGCACCGGCGCCGCCAAGTACACCAGCCTGGTCACCGGCCAGTACGCCAACGTGCGCGAGCAATTCAACGTGACTTTGGCCGCGTTTGAAGGCATTCAGGAAGCCCTGGCCCGTATCGGTGGCAACGCCTGGCTGATGGACAGCGCGCGGATGCTGACCGCCAATGCCGTGGATCTTGGAGAAAAACCCTCGGTTTTATCGGCGATCCTCAAATACCACCTCACCGAGCGCGGCCGCGAATGCATCGGCCACGCCATGGACGTGCATGGCGGCAAGGGCATCATCATGGGCCCGAATAATTACCTGGGCCGTAACTGGCAGGGTGCGCCGATTTTCATCACCGTCGAAGGGGCGAATATTCTCTCGCGCAACCTGATGATCTTTGGTCAAGGCGCGATTCGCTGCCATCCGTTCGTGCTCAAGGAAATGGCCCTGGCCGGCCGCGCCGACCATGACCAGGCCCTGCTGGAATTCGACCAACTGTTGCTGCAACACATCGGCTTTGCCGTGAGCAACGCTGCCAGCACCTTTATCCTCAACCTCGGCCTCGGTCGCTTCGAGGCGGCCCCCGGCGATACCCTGAGCCAGGGTTACTTCCGCGCCCTTAACCGGCAGTCGGCAGCCTTCGCCCTGCTGGCCGACCTGAGCATGATGCTGCTGGGCGGCGAACTGAAACGTCGCGAACGTCTGTCCGCCCGCCTTGGCGACGTGCTCAGCCATCTGTACCTGGCCTCGGCAGCGCTCAAGCGTTACCACGACCTCGACTCCCCGGATTACCTGCACCCACTGTTCCACTGGGCCATGGCCGAAGCCTTGGGCGAATCGGAACGCGCCCTGGACGAACTGCTGAGCAATTTCCCCAATCGTTTCCTCGGCGCCTTGCTGCGCGTCGTGGTTTTCCCCTTCGGCCGCCGTCACAAAGGCCCGAGCGACGCCCAGGATGCCGCTGTTGCCCAAGTGCTGGGCCGCAGCAAAGGCGATCCGACCCTGGAAGCCGTACTCGCCGGTTGCTATCGCCCGCAGTCGCCCCAGGATCCTGTCGGCGCTCTGCAACACGCCAGCGACCTGCTCGCCGCCGCCCAGCCGTTGCACAAGAAGCTGCATGTCGGCCTGAAAAACGGCCAGATCAATCCCGCCCCCGGCGAGGCCCTGATCGATGCCGCAGTGGAGGCTGGCGTGTTGCAAGCGGGCGAAGCCATCAGCCTGCGCGAAGCAGAAGCGGCGCGGCGCCGGGTAATTGATGTGGATGATTTCGACAAGGATGAATTGACGTTGAGCGCAGGTAAGGTGCGCTAAGCTTTCTCACGCCAAGCGCACACTTTGTGGGAGCGGATTCATCCGCGAAGGCATTATCTCAAGCGATGAAGATTTGGCGGATGCACTGACCTCTTCGCGAATGAATTCGCTCCCACAGAATTCGCCTCCACAGCTCGCTCCCACAAGGTGAGTAACACAGGCGGCATGATGGGCCTTATACTTCCCCGCCTGTTTTTTGCCCTTTTGAGGAATCCCCATGGCCGATGCCACTCTCGACCACCATCTCACTCTGCTGACGCACCTGCGTGGCATTCTGGTCGCTCTGGGCGAAGCCGAGCAGGTGCCGGAAGAAAGCCATGAGCTGTTCATGGAGCGCTACGACGAGTTGATCACCCTGCTGCCCCAGGACCCGATCGAAAGCCAGTACCTTGGCCAGGACCTGCTGTGCCAGGTGATCCAGCGTTATCCACAGATTGCCCATCTGGTTCCCCGTGACCTGCTGTGGTTCTTTGCCGGTGACTGCCTGCACTTCATGCCCGACGAAGAAATCGAGTTATACCAGGCCCTGGACGAACGTCGTTACGAAGCCGAAGCCAATGACGAACCCTTCGATTGGGGTCGGGAGAAACAACTTCTGGCGTTATCGGCGCAAGGTAACAGCAAGCACTGAGTGAACAGTAGCTGTTGGCCGGGAAGATACTTGTCGCAAATGAATGAAATGTGTCGTTTTTAATTCAACTGCAACCCGTCTCTTCCTGACAGGCCCACAGCCATTAAGATGGCGGATTACCGCCATTGCAAAAAAACCTCGTCAAATTAACTATTTATATAAATTTTCGGCTTTTAACGAATCCAGCCTCGCTGCCGAATAGAAGTACCCTGCCTTCCTCAAGTACACCTTCCAGAACTTAAGCACCCGCCAACGCCTTTGAAAACAAGTCTGTCTGGACAGTAGCGTTGAATAGTCAGTCTTTTCCTACCTTGACGCACAACATGCAAATACTGACTGACCCACGCTGTAAATATTCGGCATTCCGAACAAAACACCCGGCGAAATTCGGCATTCCGAACAATGTCACGGCGTAATCCAACTTAATATTTACTTTCCAATAAAATTCAGTCAGTTAACCGCTGAAACAAATTGCAATATTTGGCACAGTATCTGCTTATTCAGTGTATCCACTGTGCCGTGCAGGCCGTTAACGTTGATCGCTTCTCGTAAAGTTGCCCATCTACGGTGCACCAGGAAGTGCTCACGGGTGACAGCGCAGGGCAAACAATAGTGCTTGATGACGGTCAAAGTCTGGCACTTAGCCATACCTGCAAGTAATTAAAGAAACCCGAAACAGTAACTATTGCCGTGGATAATACCGTTTGTCTGAACATGGAAACCAAAAAGGCGCGTTCCCCTGATCGCCGATAAAAACCTCATTCATAAAGGTTTAATCATGACCCTCAACAGAACCAGTCTCGCAAAGATGGCCCCACTCAGCGCGCTGGATACGCCTGACCCGGAAAACGCCATCTGCTTCGGCCCTTTCGCGCTTTACGTCCAACAACACCTGCTGTTCAAGCATGGCGAACCGGTGCAACTGGGCAGCCGGGCCCTGTTGCTGCTCATCGCCCTGGCAACCCGCGCCGGTGAGCTGTTGGAAAAGAACGAATTGCTAGCACTGGTCTGGCCCAAGGTCATCGTCGAAGAATGCAACCTGCGCGCCCAGGTCGTGACTCTGCGCCGGGCTCTGGGCGACGAGGGTGACTTTGCCTATATCGTGACAGTGCCGGGCCGCGGTTACCGATTTGTTGCCCCGGTCACCATTCAGGAAATGCCCCAGCAGGTCATCACGCCACCGGTGGTCCAGGCCAGCGCCGACCTGCCCCCCCTCAACAGCCAGGTCATCGGTCGCGATGGGCTATTGCAGAGTCTGGGCGAACACCTGCAACAACGCCGCTTCGTCACCATCACCGGCCCAGGCGGGATGGGCAAGACTACCGTCGCCCTGGCCCTGGCCAACAGCCTTACCGAGCACTTCCCCCAAGGCATGGCCTTTCTCGATCTGGCACCGATCAGCGGTACGTTGCTGGTCAATGGCATGCTGGCCTCGGCCCTGGGGATCAATTCGACCAGCACTGACCCCTTGCAGGAAATCGGCAGCAGCCTTGACCAGCATCGCCAGTTGCTGATCCTCGACAACTGCGAACACGTTCTCGAAGAAGCCGCCAATGCCGTGGAAACCCTGCTGCGTCAGGCACCCCAGTGTTGCGTGCTGATTACCAGCCGCGAGCCTCTGCACGCTGACGGCGAGTTCGTCCACGATCTGGCGCCCCTGCAAGTGCCCCCGGACGATGCCGGGCTGTCCGCTTATGAGGCCCTGGCCTATTCCGGCATCCAGCTGTTCGTCGAACGGGTGGCCGCTCATGATCCGGATTTTGTTTTCAGCGATGCCGACGTCGCCGCCACAGCTGCCATCTGCCGCAAGCTCGACGGCAATGCATTGGCTATCGAGATCGCCGCTGCCCGGGTGCGCACCTTCGGTATCGCCTATCTGGTGGAATTGCTCGACGGCACTTTCCGCCTGCAAATGACCGGTCGCCGCACCGCCCAACCGCGCCATCGCACCCTCAGTGCCGCGCTGGACTGGACTTACGCCATGCTCTCGGCCGACGAACAGGCGATGCTGCGCCAGCTCTCGGTCTTTACCGGTGCCTTCACTCTCGGCGCGGTAATGGCGGTGATTGATCTGAGTCAGGGCGAGGCCCACGACCCGGCCGCCTTGCTGGAAAGCCTGATGGACAAGTCACTGCTGATCGCCGGCTCTGCCATCCCGGTCAAGCGTTACCGGCTGCTGGAAACCACGCGCCTGTACGCGGCGGAAAAACTCGCCCAGCATATGGAAGCGCCAGATACCGCGCGCCGCCACGCCATCTACACCCTGAGCGAACAACGCCGCGCCGTACAAAACCTTGAGCGGATGGACAACGACGCCTGGCTGGCCCTGTACGCGGCAGAAATCGACTGCGTGCGTTCAGCCCTCAGCTGGGCCTACTCGCTGGACGGTGACCAGGCCTTGGGAGTCGAATTGACCCTGATGAGCGTGCCACTGTGGCTGCGTTTGTCGCGGGTCGGCGAATGCCATGACTGGGTCAATCGCGGCCTGCAGATCGCTGCACATTTTGCCTCGGTCATGCCGCGCCAGCGCATGCTGCTGCTGACCGTCTCGGCCAGTGTCATGGTGCTGACCTACGGCGCCGGGCAAAAGATTCGCGAGGCCTGGAAACGGGTTATCGAAGACGCCCGCATCCTGGGTGACACCGAACACGAACTGCGCGGCCTGTGGGGCTTATGGAACGACCGCTGCTGCAGCAATCAGCATGAGGAAGCCCTGGAACTGGCCAACCGCTACGTCCAGCTCAGCGAAAGCAGCGGCAGCGCCGACCGCCTGTTGCTCGGCCGACGCATGCGTGCCGCACCGCTGTTTCACATGGCTGACCTGGACGGTGCACGCCAGGCCATCAGCGAAGCCCTGAGTTCGCCACTGTCGCCTCGCAGCCATATCATCGACAGCCATTTCGACCAACGCATCGGCGCACGCTCACTCAAGGCGCAGATCCAGTTATTACAGGGCCACGTCGGCCAGGCACTGCTGACCATCGACGGCAACGTCGAAGAAGCGATGCGTGCCCTGCACCCGGCCAGCCTCTGGTACACCCTTTGCCTGAGCGCCATTCCCGCCACGCTGCTGGTTGGCCATGTGCAGAAAACCCGACATTTCCTCAAGCTGTTGCAAGACAGCGTGGCCCGCAATGACCTGCATATCTGGCGCCTGTTTACCCGCTGCTTCGAACACATCCTGTTGATCCGCGACGGCGCCCCCGAAGAAGGCGTACCGCGCCTGGGCGAAGTGCTCAATCAACTGCATGAACTGGGCGACAGCCCGATATACAGCCTGGTGCGCAGCGAATACGCCCAGGGGCTGGCCATGCTTGGCCTGAGTCAACTGGGCCTGGAGGTGCTGGACGAAACCCTGTTCATCACCGCCGCCCGCAAGGAATACTGGTTCCGGCCCGAGCTGCTGCGGGTCAAGGCCCAGCTGCTGCTTGGCCAGGGCAACCCGGAGCTGCTGCCTCAGGTGCACCAGATCCTCAATAAAGCCATGAACGAAGCCGATACCCAGGGCGCGAGTTTCTGGACGGCGCGGATTTCGGCGGATATGGCGCGGCTGGCCGGACCTGCGGCCCATGAAGTGACGTTTATGGCACGGACATAACCGACCTGTGAAAGCCCCGTAACCAGCTGAATCAAACCCGATCCTGTGCAGGCTCTGTGGGAGCACGTGCATATCGTCGGTTGTGTTGGAGCGAATTCATTCGCGAAGGCGGTGTTGCAGGCGATGAAGATGCGTCGGATGTACTGGCCTCTTCGCGAATGAATTCGCTCCCACAATCGTCTCTCACAATTCACCTCCATAAACCCCATCCCGTTCTAACGTGAATATGACAACCCCAATTTCACACCCGTGAAAGCTTGTGCAACCTTGTCAAGGTTGTCTGTTGTCAGAGGTGCATTGACCTACCATCGGACCGTTATGAATCCCAGCGGACGGCCCCTCAATGATCACCAGACCCGAATCCACCTCCTCGAACACCCCGGCACCGGCCAAAGCCGTCGGCAAGGCTTTTGAAACCCTGTTGGACAAGGCGCGCCTGCTGGCCACCACGCCCGAGGAGCCGTCGTCCGACAAGACCTTCAAGCCCAAGGTCCTGACCAAGAGCAATCAGCCCGAAGTCGGCACCAGCAAACCCACCGACGCCGACAGCTACAAGGCCATCACCGCCCTGCCGGAAAAACTCGACATCGACAAACTCAAGGTCGTGGCCGAAGACAAGGACGGCGGGGTGATCTACTTCGAACACGAAGGCAGCAAGTACCAGATCAGCCGCAGCGCCGCCGAAGAGGTGCAGCCCGGTTACGAGACCATAGAGAACCTGCGTTTCGGCCACGCAGTGCCCACTCGCGAAGACCCGGGCCCGGACCACGGCACCCAACTGTTCGACCTGCTGCACACCCTGGCCGAGACCCAGGGCACGCCTGCGGGCAAGATTATCCGCGACAGCCTGTCTAACCCGGACAAGGAGTTGTTGCGCAAGGATGACGACCAGTTCCTGCTGGACAATATCGACAAGGTCGAGAAGCCCGCCGACGGCGTGCTCAAGGTCACGTTCAAAAGCGGCAAGGAACTGACCATTGCCAAGGGCGTTACCCCGGAAGCCTTCAAGGCCTATTCCGGTGCCGGGCAGACCCTGGAAAAACTTGGCGAGGGCGAGGCCAAGGGCTTCGAGAAAATCACCGCCCTGCCCACCGGCTTCAAGCCCGACGGATTGAAGATCGTTTCCGAAGACACTGACAGCGGCGTGATCCTGTTCGAACACGACGGCCACAAATACATGATCAGCCAGGACGACGCCGCCGCCAACGATCGCAGCTACGATGCCCTCGATACCAATGTCGGCGGCCAACCGGCTCCGGCCGATCGCGGCAGCCAGCTGTACGATTTCCTCCATGCCTTGAGCGCGACCCAGGGCACCCCGGCGTTCGACTACATCAAGAATGCTCGCACCCTGCCCGACCAGCACCTGGTCAACAACGGTGAAACCGCACTGCCACTGAGCGGCATCAGCAAGGTCGATGCACCCACTGACGGCATCCTCGTCGTCACCCAGAGCGACGGCAAGTTACTGGTGGTCTCGCGCAACCTCAGCCCTCAGGCCTTCCTCGATTACTCGAACAAGGGCCAGACCCTCACCGGCCTGGAAAAGGCCAAGGCCGACGGCTACGTCAAGGCCGGGCCAGGGGATTATCTACCGTCCACCGAGGACATCATGAGCGTCGGCGGCGTCGGCGACTATGGTCCCGGCCTGATCGCCTTTACCTACCACAAGCCCGGCGGCGCCGAGGAGAAGATCATCGTCTCCCAGGACGATAACCCGCAGATGTTCGATCAGATTTCCTCGTACCGCACCGACATTGCCGAACAGACCACCGACGTCGACAAGCTGCGCGCCGACAACGGTTTGCCGCCACTCAAGGACGTGTCGGTGGATGATCTGGCAACCACCGAGAAAGACGATAACGGTCAGCCCCTGTCGGTGCGCGACCTGGCGATCAGGACCCTGATCGACGAGTACCGCGCCGGCGTCAAGGACGGCAGCATCGGCCACGACGACCCACGGGCCAAGTTCGTCCGCGCCCTGGAAGCCAAGAGCATGTCGGAAAACGGCATGTCGATCATTCCCGAGCACGGCTTCACCAACCAGGGCAGCGCCACGGACCCGGAGAACGTCACCTCCCGGGACGTGCGCGAACATATATTCGACAGCAAGGCCATCGATGCCCAGATCGGTACCCTGATGGGCGACGAGACCATCATGAAAGACCTCAAGACCCACCACGACAACGCCGTAGGCAAGGTCGAGGGCGGTTCGGCCAAGGTCGATGAAACCCGGCAGAAGCTGATCGACAGCACCTCGTCGGAAAACTTCGTCAAATACATCGACTCGCTGCAGGCCGATGGCAAGACCGAGCTGGCCACCCAGGAGATCCAGACCGCTTACGCCGGGCTTGCCGATATTGATCCGGCCAAGGCCGACGAATTCCTGCAGAACGTGCAGATCGACGGCTACACCATGGAGCTGGACAAGCTGGTCGCCGACCCGAGCAAGATTTCCGATGAAAACACCGCCCTGGCCGGTACCGACAACGCCCTGCTGATTCTGCAGGCGCTCAAGGCCAGCGGTGACGGCATACCGCGGCGCTCCCTGGCGACCTACGAGAAGTTCGTCGAGCTGTTGATGAACGACAAGAACGCCGCGACCGACTTCGGCAAGGTCATGTCCAACCTGGGCGACACCTGGCAGGCCAACGGCAAGATCACCCTGGACGATATCAACAAGGCGGTCAGCGCCGACCTGATGCCCGGAATGAGCGCCGAGAACCGTGGCGCCTTTACCAAGAACCTGGCCTTCCTCAGCGATAACGGCGTGCTCGGCTCCATGGGTGGCGCGATTTCCATGGGCCGGGCGATTTACCAGCTGGTCGGCAAGGGCGGCAGCCTGGCCGATACGCCCCGCGAGCGGGTCGGCATCGCCAACGACTTCGTCGGTTTCCTCAGCACCGGCTCGCACTTCGCGACGCTTGGCACCAAGACCTTCGACAAGATCATGGGCACCAACGCCTACAAGATGATGGGCCTGGACCGCTCGGTACCCGCCATCTGGAGCAAGCCGGGCGGCGTCACCGGCCCTGATGTACCGCGCTCGGTCGAGGAGATTCAGAACAAGTACTACAACATCATCGACGACGCCATGGCCGACGGCAAAGATGTCGGCAAGGCCCTCAACGGCCAGCCATTCGACGAAGCATCGATGACCAAGCTGCACGAAGGCATCGAAAAAGGCATCGAGAAACGCGGTGGCGTGGCGGGTGCAGGCAAAGTGGCACGCATTGCCGGCAGCGCGATCAAGGTCATTGGCGCCGCCGCCGACGTGGTAGGCGGGGTGATAGGCGTGGTTACCGGCGGCCTGACCATCCGTGACGGCGTACGGGAAAAAGACCCGATAAAGATTGCCTCCGGCTCACTGTCGGTGGCCGGCGGCGTCAGCAGCCTGGTCGGTGCGGCCGGCAGCGTGGCCGGGGCCATTGGCGTGACCGGGCGCCTGATTCCGCTGCTCGGCCCGGTGGGCTTCCTGTTCTCCGGGGTGTTCTCTTTCGTCGGCGCGATCCTCGGCGATATCAAGTCGGCGAAACTGCACAAGGTCTCGCTGCAGAACTGGGACCAGATCAAGGACTTCAAAGCCGACGGCCTGCTGCAACCCAACGGCGACGAAGCCTACGTGTGGCTACAGACCTACCTCTCCGACTGGGGCCAGCGCGACGCACCGGGAGACCAGAGCATCTTCGACTTCCGCAAGGAAGAATGGGATGCCCGCTCAACTGCCAAGGGCGACAACCGGGTCGATCACCCGGACTATATCGGTGACGGCAATAACCGCCGCTCCGAGGATTACAAGTTCTCCACCCGCCCCTCGGAGTGGACCAACGATAACCACGACATTATCTGGCGGACCACCGATGGGTATGGGGGTGAATATCACGATGTGGATAACAGCTGAGGCTGCCTAGGCACGCACCCGTAGATACTTATGGGCCGAATATTAATAGCGGCTTCTGTGGGAGCGAATTCATTCGCGAAAGCTTTGTTCCGGACGCCGCCAATGTGTTGGATGTACTGGCCCCTTCGCGGATGAATCCGCTCCCACAGATATCGATGATATTCACGCGCTATTGTGGGAGCGATTCATTCGCGAAAGCTTTATTTTCGGACGCCGCCAATGTGTCGGATGTTCTGGCCCCTTCGCGGATGAATCCGCAAGTCCGACGATATGCATGCGCCATTGTGGGAGCGAATTCATTCGCGAATACGGTATTTCAAGCGATAAAGATGGGTCAAATGTACAGGCCATTTCGCGAATGAATTCGCTCCCGCAACTCTCTTCCGGAAAATTAGCCATCACCGCCGGCACGCTGATTCCTAGATCAACCGCGCCGCCACCAACAAATCCGCCACAGCCTGAAAGGTCTGGTCCGGCACCGGGTCCCCCGGCACTGCCCGCCTGGCAATCTCGCCAGCCAGGTTCGGGTCCATGGCGTGGGCGATACCCAGTCGGGTCGCTTCGGCGAGGATCGCCGGGGAATCCGCAGGCTCCGTGCGGCTGACCACAATGGGCACCGGAGTTTCCCCGCGCACATAACGCAGCCCCACCACCCAGCCACCGGAGACGCCGATCACCAGCGAGGCCCGGGCCAGTCCCAGCTTGGTCGCCAAAGCCTGCATTTCACGACGCTGACGCTGGCGCTCGCTCTTGATCAACGGGTCGCCGTCGATGTCCTTGCGTTCACGCTTCTGCTCGCTGCGGGTCATTTTCATGTCGCGACCGAACAGCCAGCGCTGCATCAGCACGTCTACCCCGCCGACCAGCAAAAACGCCGCCAGCACGGTAAACACCAATGGCTTGAGCACCAGAAAGAACGTCGATTCGATGCAGCCCGCGCCACAGCGTGAAGACTCCATCAGCGCCTGCAAGGCATGCCGCCCGACCACGTAGAATGCCAGCCCGAGCAGATGCACCTTGACCAGGCCCTTGAGAAACTCCACCACGTTGCGCAAGGCGAAGATGCGCTTGAAGCCCTCAGCCGGGTTGATCCGCTTGAAGTCCGGCTTGATCGGTTCCACCGAGAACACCACGCCGCGCATGGTGATCAGGTTGGTCAGGATCACCACACCCATGGTCACCGCCATCACCGGCAGGGTAATGCTGATCAGCAGGCGCTCGGCGGTATCCAGCACTCGCGGCCACACCGTAGCGAAGGGTTCGATATAGATCTGCGCGGTCAGGTCGATCAGTTTGCGCACCTGGGCCTCGGCCCGTGGCGCCATGATCGAGATGCACAGGGTACAGAACAGAATGACCATGCCCGAGACCAGGTCCTGACTCTTGGCGACCTGGCCTTTCTTGCGCGCGTCCTTGAGTTTCTTATCCGTGGCGGGCTGGGATTTCTCTTCGCTGGTATCAGCCATGGCCGTCGCCTACCAGGCTCTTGAGCAGCTCCACGGTGCCACGAAATTCCGCCAGTTGATCGAGCATCAGCGGGATCAGGAAGCCGATATAGATCACCATCAGGATGGTGAAAAACAGGTTCTTCACCGGCAACGACAAGTCGAAGATATGCAGGCTCGGCGCCATGCGCGACAGATAGGCCAGCATCAGGTCGGTGACCAGTAGCGAGATGATCAGCGGCGAAACCATCAGCACACCGATGCGCATCACCTGATCGAGGATCGACAGCACTGCCAGCAACGCCGACGAGGCAAACAGCGGCGTAAAGGCAGTGACCGGCCATAACTGGTAGCTATGAAAATAGCCGTCGACCATCAGGATAAAGCCGCCGGACATGAAGAACAGGGTGATCAGCATCACCGTCAAAAGCGTCGCCATGACACTGGACTCTCCGGACGACAACGGGTCCACCAGTTGCGCCATGGTTGAGCCACGTTGCAGATCGATCAGCTCCCCCGCCACTTCCGCCGCCCAGAACGGAATGCCGAACAACAGGCCGACGAGCAGGCCGATCAGGAACTCCTTGATCAGCAAACCGGCGAGCCAGAAGCTGCCGTGCTCGGGCATGGAGGTGAACGCCGTAAAGGTCGGCAGGAACATGGGCACCGAAATCGCCACCGCCACGCAGCCACGGATCATCCCGGTGAGGCCCAGGCGATTGAACGCCGGGGTAATCACCACCAGACCCATGGCCCGGGAAGCCGACAGCGCCGCCGAGCTGATCACCGGGTAAGCGACCTCGAGGAAGGTGTTGACCAGAGCGGCATCCATGCCCGGTCAGCGCGTCCACAACGGGAAGTTGTCCAGCACCGTACTGCCCAGTTCCGCCACCTGCCCGGCCAGCAACGGCCCGACAAAGACGATCACCAGCAGCACAGCTACCAGCTTGACCACCTGAGGCAGGGTCTGGTCCTGAATCTGGGTCAGGGCCTGCAACAGGCCGACACTGAGACCGACGATAATCGCCACGCCCAAGGCCGGTGCGGACAACAGCAGCACCGTCATCAGTGCCTGTTTCATCAACGAAAAAAGAAAAACGTCCTGCCCCATGGGTTCACCCGTAGCTAAGAATCAGACCGTGCATCAAGCGCGACCAGCCGCTCAACGAGACAAAAAGGAATAGCTTGAGCGGTATCGATATCAGCGTCGGCGAGACCATGGACATACCCATGGCCATCAGCACGTTGGACACCAGCAGGTCCACCACCAGAAACGGGATGTACAACAGGAAGCCGATCTCGAAGGCCCGGGTCAGCTCCGAACTGACAAAAGCCGGAACCAGTACCACCAGGTCGTCATCGCGCAGATCGGCACGGGCCTCGGGGGACCAGATGGTCTCCGTGGCCTGGACGAAAAAGCCGCGCTCACTCTGGTTGGCAAAGCGCGACAGGTGCGCCTGCAACGGCGGGCGCAAGGCCTCGCCGAACTCCTTGACCTGTTCGACGTTCTCCATGTTCAGGTCGCGCCCCTGGACCTGGCGGTACATGTCGCCAATCAGCGGCGTGGTCACGTATACCGAGAGGATCAGGGCGATGCCGTACAGCACCAGGTTCGGCGGCGTCTGCTGCACGCCCAGGGCGTTGCGGATAAGGAACAGCACCACGGAAATCTTCATGAAACCGGTCAGGGTCACCACCGCCAGCGGGATAAGACCGATGGTGGCGACGACCAGAATGATCTCGATCAGGTTCGGCTGATAGCCGCTCATGGCGTGGCAAAGCTCAGCAGGCGTACGCCCAGGCCATCACCAATCTGCACCAGTTGACCCTGGCCGACACGGCGGCCATTGATCATCAGGTCGACGCCGTCCTGCATGCTCGGTGTCAGTTGCAGCAGGCTGCCCGCGCCCAGTTCGCGCAGTTGCGCGAGGGTCATCTCGACGCTGCCGACCTGACACACCAGTTTGAGTTGCAGCTCGTTCAGACTCGCTTCCAGACTCGTTTCCGGGCCGCGCGCAGCCCCCACTTCGGACATGTGATGCTCCTTCATAGAATTCACGGCAAAAGGTTGCTCAAGCAGTTGCAGGCGCTGCCCGTCGATCTGGGCGCGAGCCTGCAGACCCGTCATGGCGCGCAGGCGCACCTGGCTGGCTGGCCACGGGTCAAGCATCACTACGTCCCCCGGCAGCAAGCTGCGCAGCTCGGCCAGGGTCAACCAGGCTTCGCCGCTCTCCACGCTCATGGGCAGCGGCAGATGGCCCAGGTCATGGGGCACGGCCGGAGCGTAAAGATCCAGGGCGGCGATCAAAAATTCCGCGCCATCTTCGTCCATGTGCACTTGCACAGGCCACTTGGCGGTCTCGCCCAATTGCACGGTCAGGTGCATCGCCAGAGGGCCGCGCACCCGGGGGGCCGGGTTGTCGAGCACCCGTAGCGGCAGGCCGAACAAATGTTCGAGGGGCAGGATCAACGGCAGCAATGCCTGTTCCAGCAGCAGGCTGCCCGCCAGGCTGTGGGGCGTTACGCTTGCAGGCAGATCCAGCACTCGCAGTGTCTCGTCCGGCAGGTTCAAGGCGTACAACGTCTGGCCCAGGCTCAGCCACAATTCGACGCCTGCACCGGTCTCAGCGCCACTCCAGCGCACAGTGAGCGGCTGCCCGGCAAATTGTCCATGCCAGTCACTGCGTGGTTGGTGCAGGCGGTTATGCGGCGCCGTCCACTGCGGGTCATGCCAGGGCAGACTGATCTGCGGCCAGACGATGGCCTCGTGGGAGGTCAAGGCGCGCTCCCGGATAGCAGCGCCGACAAGGGCGCAAACAGGTCATCGGCCTCTTCACGCTGCTCGTTTTCCCGACGCTCGCCCTGCTCCCGGCCATCGACCAGGACCTGCCAGGCATCGGCCTGACGCTGGCGCGCAGCGCGGGCGATGCGGAACACTTCGCGTTCCTGCTCCTGCCCATCAAGCAACTGGGTGACCTCTGCCACACCGCTTTGCAACTGTTGGTTGTCGTCCTCCAGCTCGGCCAGCCGCTCCTGTGCTTCGTGCCAGGCATTGATCGACAGGCCTTCGCTGAAACGGCCATATAGTTTCTCGGCTTCCCGGGCGATGGATTCGCGATGCAGGCGCAGTTTTTCCTTGGCATCGTCCAGGGCGACGTTGGTCTCGCGGCAACGTTGCTGCTGCGCGGCCAACTGACTTGAAGCGCGTTGTTCGCGCAATTGCCGCAGTGCGTGCAAGTTGCGCAGATCATGGCTGTTCATAGGGTCTCCGTGGTGTTCATGCCAACACCTTGCGCATATGTCTGAGGGTTTCGTCGGGGCTGCTCGGTTCGCCGGCAGCCTGACGCAAGAAGGCTTCGATGGCGTCGTGACGGGCGATGGCTTCGTCGGCCAGAGCGTCACTGCCAGGGGCGTATTCGCCGATGCGGATGAGCATTTCGATTTCCGTGCGCCGCGCCATCAATTCGCGGATACGTCGGGCCAGGCGGCGCTGTTCATCGCTGCTGACCTGATCCATCAGACGGCTGCGGCTGCGCAGCACATCGATGGCCGGGAAATAGTTTCTCTGGGCCAGCTCGGCGCTGAGCACGATATGGCCGTCGAGAATCGAGCGGGCTTCTTCGGCCACCGGATCGGTAGCGGCATCGCCTTCGGTCAGCACGGTGTAAAGCGCAGTGATACTGCCCGTAGCGCCGGGCCCGGCCCGCTCCAACAGACGCGGCAAGGCGGAAAAGAACGAGGGCGGATAACCACGGCGGGTCGGCGGCTCGCCCACCGCCAGACCGATCTCGCGCTGGGCGCGGGCGAAGCGGGTCAGGCTATCCATCAACAGCAACACGTTACGCCCCTGATCACGGTGATATTCGGCCAGTGCCGTAGCAACGTAAGCTGCCCGTACCCGCTCGGCGGCAGGCCGGTCCGAAGTGGCGACCACAGCCACGGTACGTTCACGGGCCTGGGCATCGAGCTGCACGTCCAGCAGTTCGCGCACTTCGCGTCCCCGTTCGCCGATCAGGCCGATGACGATCACATCGGCATTGGTATTGCGCACGATGCTCGCCAGCAGCGATGACTTGCCCACTCCCGGCTCGCCGAACACCCCCATGCGTTGGCCCTGGGCCAGGGTCAGCAGACCGTCGATGGAACGCACGCCAAGGGACATCGGGTTGACAATCAACTGCCGGGCAAAAGGCGCTGGCGGTTCGGCATGCAGCGGGTAGCGTTGCAGGTTGCCGAGGGGCAGCACGCCGTCGCCATCCAGGTAATCGCCCATGGGGCTGATCACCCGCCCCAGTTGAGCATCGCCAACGCTGACCCCAAGAGTCTCGCCGGTCGCAGTGATTTCGGTGCGGGTAGACAAGCCTTCCATGGAGCCGATGGGCGAGAGGATCGCTTCGTCCTCGTCAAAGCCAATCACTTCTGCCGCCAGGCTGCGACCAGTGCTGGGATCGCGCAACTGGCACAGTTCGCCGATGCGTACACCGGCGACGCTGGCCCGTAGCAACACCCCGCGAATACTGCGGATAGTGCCTTTCATCGGCCGCGGCCGGGCATCGGCCAGGCGCTCGTGCAGGCGCGGGATCAGTTGCTCCAGGCTCACGGCGCGACCTCGGCAAAGGGCAGCAGGCTGCGGCGCAAGGCTTGCAGTTGCGCATCCAGGCCCAGTTCCACCGACCCCACCGGGCTGCTCAGGCGCGCCTGACCGAAGGCCAGTTGATCATCGGATTCGACGGTAATGGCAGGCAGGCTATCGAGTTCGCTTTTTAAACGACGGCGTACCGCCTCCACTTGCAGGCGCGGCACGAACAGAGTCAGGGCCTGATCCTGACGGAAAGCCGCCAACGCCTTGCGCGTACAGCTCACCACGCGCTCGGCATCGTCCATGCCTTCCAGCACCTCACGGGCAATGCCCAGGGCCAGATCGGCGAGTGAGCTTTCCAGTCCGGCCAGGTACGCCTCGACTTTGGCCGAGGTTTGCGCCAGCAGTGCACTGACCTGCTCGGCCCCTTGTAGACGAGCACTTTCAAAACCTTCGGCGCGGGCCTGTTCCAGCCAATGGCCGCTGTCCTGGCGGATCAGCTCGGCTTCATCGCGGGCGGCCTGCAGGAAGGCGTAGCCGTCGGTCCACAGCTGTGCCTCGGCGGCGCGCAGGATGCGCGCGGCCGGGCGGCCCGGCAAATTACTCATGCGTCACCTCGGCAGGGTTCAGCCCGGTTTCGCGGCGGGCAAAGGTCGCCGCAAGGCTGCGCACAATGCGGATATCCACCGGTGTGCGCGGGTCGTACACGCCCGGATCGGGCAGACGCAGGCGCAGCCAGTCCCGCAGCAATGGCGGCTGTGCTTGCAGCCAGGCCGAGACGCACAGCGCGCCATCGTGATCAATGGCCGCCACTAGTTCGTCGGGCTGGCGCAGCAGGTCCGCCGCCCCGGCGAGCGAGCGATGGGCCAGGGCCAACGCGAACACTTCGTTGCCCAGAGTGGCTCGCAACTGGTTGACCACTTCGCTGCGGATCTCCCGGCTCAGGGTCGCGGCATGCCAGATGGCGCCGCACAACCGTGGCAGGCGGCGGAATGCGTCGGGCGTCATCAGCAGCACCGGCAAGTCATCATCCGCAGGCATGGGCGCCGCGGCCAGGGGTTGCAGCTGGAAATGTGCGCGCAACAGCTCCAGCAGACGAGGCTCAAAGCGTTGCTCCTTGCGCAGGCCATGAATACGCTCGGCAGCCACCTCAGCGGGAAAGCACGCGGCCAGGTGCTGGCGATCAACGAACGCCAAGGGTTGCTCTAACAATTGCTGCCATTGCTGCGCCAGATTCATGAGGCCTCCGGCAAGGCGTACAGGCTCTGGCCGCGCCGGCGATGCCATGACTGCCAGGCCAGCACCCCGGCGAGGATCAGCACCAGCAACAGACTGCCGCCGAACAGCAGGCGGGCCTGGGGCAGATTGTCTTCCAGCATCCAGATGCCCATGAAGCTGCTCATGCGCGGCTGGCCACTGGCGTTATGGGTCGGCACGGCAGCCTTGATTGCCGTCACCGACACACCGTCGTAACTGAGGCCCGAGATGCCGTTGGCCACCAGGGTCTTGATCTGCGGGATCAACGGGTTGATATCGGTATTGGCGTCGTAGCGCACCAGCACCGAGGCCGACGACGGCGAGATCACTCGCTTGAGCAGGTCATTGTCCGGCAGCACCACATGCACCCGCGCCGAAACGATGCCGTCGATCTGCGACACGCTATGAGACAGCTCTTCACTCAGGGCGAAGACCATCTGCGCGCGCTCCTGCACGGGCGACGAGACCAGGCCGTTGCCCTTGAACACCTCGCCCATATTGGCGAAGTTCTGCCCCGGCAGGCCCGCCTCGTCGAGCAGGGCCATGGCCTCGGCAAACCGGCGCTCGTCCACCACCAGCTTGAGCTGGCCGTTGTCCTGGACCTTGCGCGACGCCGGGATGCCGTCGCGCAGCAGCACCGCGAGCATGGCATTGGCCTCGCGCTCGCTGAGGTTGCTGTACAGGTCCATGTCGCAGGCCTGCAACAGCCCGGCAAGGGCGACGATGATGATCAAACGCGCGGCACGGAGCATGGCTTATTGACCTTTGAGCAGGGTGTTGGCGGAGCCGGAAATCTGCGTCGCGCCCCGCACCACCATCTGCGTTTCAATGGAGTAGTCGAACATCTTGCCCAGGGAATGGACGATCTGATCGACCTGTTTGTCGCCGACCTTCTTGGCCCCTTCAGCGTTGGCGGTGGCCGGGGTAGCGGCGGTTTTTTCCGAGGCCGACGGCGGCAGCGAAGCGCCCGAAGGCGCACCGTTGCCAAGTACTTCGGCGCGTTCGGAAAAGCTGCGGGAACGATCGATGAAACTATTGAGCCGCTCCATCAGGCCTTCGCCGAGCTGGTGGGGGCTGGCCCCCTCGGGCATGCCCTTGGAGGTGGTCGCCATGTGTTCAAAGAGGTTCTGGGAGGCCTGAAGCCCTCCCTGTCCTCCTGACGGCGGCAATGCCGCCGTGGCTGCGAGACTTGCGGTCATGGCCTGGCCTCTATTCTTCGTCGTCTTCCGAGGACTGGGCTTCGTTCAGCATTTCCTGGGCCTTGGGCATGATGATGAACTGCCCGCCGATGGTGACGGCCTGGGTGATCAGGGCTTCAGTGAAATCCTCGTCGCTCATTTCGTCCTTGGACTTGTCCACCGCGGCATTGAACTTGGCTTCGGCGCTGGCCGGCGGGGTGCTGATGCTGCTGTCGATCGGTGCTACGGACATGGGGCTTCTCCTGGTCTGGCTTTAGGGTTCAGTTGTCGCTCACGACACTGCCGCGAAACACCCGCATGCCGCGCTCGCGGGCCACAGGCGCGACGACAGGCCGCGGTTGCTGGTCGATATGCTGCTGGATCATGTTCAGGTACGGCGGCGGCCCGGAGACGAACAGTTCGTCGCCATCGGGGCTGGGGCGCATGGACAATTGCTTGCCGTAGACATCCAGGTCCGCCAGGTAGCCGCGCAATTGATCGAGGTTCAGATGGCCCTGGGCCTTGAACAGGCGCGTAGCGATTTCATCGTCGGCATTGAGGTACAGCACGTTGCCGTCGAAGTACCAGCCCAGGCCGTTGATGTCGCACAGCTGGGTGAGGAAATCCCCGGCAGTGGTGCCGCGTACGACACTGCGCGACTTGCCCCGGACCTTGTCCGAGAGCACTACGATCAGGCCCAGGTTATGGCCGAACTCAGTGAGCGCGGCACGCACGTCCTGCTCGACCAGGACGTAGGCATAGGGTTGGCTGAACCAGGCGGGATCATCTGTCGATTCCGCGAAAGCAGGCAGCGGCGCCAAAAGCAGCAGGCACAATACAAGCCTCACTTTATTCATACACCACATGCCCAACTGAGATAAAAACCCCTCTTGCGGGAGCGAATTTATTCGCGAAGATGCCTGCGCATTCGACGCATTGTCGTTGCCTGAGATACCGTCTTCGCGAATGAATTCGCTCCCATCCTGCCCAGGGACTGCTGCACGACAGCGCGATGTCGAAGACGCGGCGGGATCTTCTGTGGACCGTGCTGCCAATATGAAATCCTCGTGTACATAACGGTCGCTATTGGCCGTCAAATCGCTAAGATGACCATCCCGCTTACCGGCCGAGACCTGTTTATGTTCAACCGCTTGCCGTTGCTGATCGCCACCGCCCTGCTCGCTTCCTGCGCCAGCCAGCCACCGACCGATGACAGCTATGCACGCTTCATGAGCCTGGCCGGCGATCTGCAGAAACGCGGTGATGCAACCACGGCCGCCTCGCTGTACGAGAAGGCCACGCAGCAGCCCGGCAGCCATGTCGAGGCCTGGTTGAAG
This sequence comes from Pseudomonas sp. Pseusp88, assembly GCF_047303955.1. NCBI lineage: Bacteria > Pseudomonadati > Pseudomonadota > Gammaproteobacteria > Pseudomonadales > Pseudomonadaceae > Pseudomonas > Pseudomonas sp. Pseusp88. The sequence goes on from NZ_JBGLYM010000026.1 coordinate 53,681, forward strand.
CTGGGTGAAACCCGTCTGGCCAGCGGCGACGCCCGTAGTGCGGAGCGGGCTTATCAGCAAGCCCTGGAACTCAAACCCGGCGACGTAGACGCCCTGCTCGGCCTGGGTACAACCCAAGTGCGCCTGGGCAAACTGGATCGCGCCGTCACCGCCCTGACCCAGGCTGCCAACACTGGCAATCGCGCCGACGCGTGGAACCGTCTGGGCATCGCCGAGATACTCCGTGGTCAGGCTGCGGCCGCACAAAGCGCCTTCGGCAAGAGCGTCGCCCTGGCGCCCAACGACCTCGACACCCGCTGCAACCTGGCCCTGGCCTATGCGCTCGGCGGGCAGGCGCAGCAGGCCCTGGACACCATTCACAGTGTCGCCCTGTCGCCCCGGGCACAGCCCCGGCATCAGCGCAACGAGCTGCTGATCACCGTGTTGGCCGGACGCGAACAGGATGTCGCCGGCATGACCCTGGAAGACATTCCCGCCGCCGAACGCCAGACCCTGCTGATCGAAGCCCGACGCATCAAGGCCATCGACGACCCGGCCGTGCAGGCCCGGGAACTGGGGCTGGTGGACGCTCGCTAAGGCCTTCATTGCTTTTCCTGCTTGTCGGCGCGGGACTCTTGTTCGTCCTTGCGCCGACGCAATTCTTCACGGTCATATCCGTCGATATACACTTGGGCGGCCCGCCCCACAGGCGCCGCCATGGTCGGCCCAGTGGCACGCCCCTGGAACAGGTCCTCGCGCCGCTCGACCATTTGCAGGAGCGTGAGATTGTTGGCGCAACCCGGCGCCAGAAGCGGTACATAGTCCTCATCGGTATCGAAGACGTCTTCGGCAGGCGGCTTCAGGCATTCCACCGGCAGCAGCTCTACCCGGCCATCAGCGCCGACCAGTCGCTGGTAGTCCGGCGAATAGGACGCAGGCTCCAGGTGGTTCTTGCAACCAGCCAGCAGCAGGATCAGGAGTGGCAGGACAAAGGGCTTCATGGTCGCTCCGTGATCAATTCATGTAGAAGCCGAACCGGCCGCCCTGGCGCGGTCCGGCCGAGGCCGTGGTGGTCGCGGTACCGGGCAGCGGATCAAGGGGTGTGGCCAGGGTCCGGCCACGTACCGGCTGCACCAGGTACGGCGTGATCAGGATCACCAGTTCGGTTTCATTACGCTGGAAGCGCTTGGAGCGGAACAGATTGCCGAGGATCGGCATGTCGCCGAGCATCGGTACCTTTTCCACGTCCTGACTGCTTTCGCGCTGGAACAACCCGGCAATGGCGAAGGTCTGGCCGCTGCCCACTTCCACTCGGGTATCGGCGCGGCGCACGCGGAACGACGGCACCAGATAACCGTTGACGTTGACCGTATTGCTCCCCATCAGGCTGCTGACTTCCGGGCGCACTTGCAGAGCGATGCGGCCGTTGGGCAGCAGGGTCGGGCTGAACAGCAGCGAAACCCCATAGGACTTGTATTCGATACCCACCAGGTCGCGATTGACCGGCACCGGCACGGCGACTTCGCCACCGGCGAGGAAGCTGGCGGTCTGGCCAGTCATGGCGGTGATATTGGGCTCGGCGAGAATTTCCAGAATGCCGTTGCTTTGCAGGGCTTCGAGCATCGCGTCGATATTCAGGTTGCCCGAGGCCAGCCCGGCACTGATCACGTTGGACGCGCCGCTGGCGGCATCGGCAGCCAATGCACCACCGGTCAACAAACCGAAAGAGAAAGTGCCGTTATTGAACAGGGCGTTCCAGTTCACTCCGTAGCGCAAAAGCTCCGAGCGCGAGACTTCGGCAAAACGCACGCGGATATTGACCTGAGCCGAGCCGCTGTATTCGGTGCTGTTCAAGGCTGGCTGCATACCCTGGCCCTGCACGCTGAGCAAGGCGTTGAGGTCAGTGGCTTCGCCAACATCCTGCACCGTGCCCTTGGCTACCAGACGATTGCCTGTGGCGCTGACATGGGCACTGCTCTGAGGGTGCAGGTCCTTGAGCGGACGACTGACCCCCTGGGTGCTGCTGTTCACCGCCAGGCTCAGCGCGGCGACCTGCTGGCCGTCGCCGCCCAAGGCAATCAGGCTGGTCTGGCCCGGCGCCTTGCCGAAGATATAGATCACACCGGGAGACACCACTTGCAGGTCGGCAATCCCCGGCTCAGCCACCAGTACCGACTCCACCGGTGCCTGGAAATGCAGGATGCGTCCTTCGCCGGAAGCCAGATCAAGCGTGGCATTACTGCCTTTGGCGATGTCCTGGGCAGCAGCCAGCAGCGGTAAAAAAGTCGCCAGCAGGCCCAAATAGCGGATGACGCGCACGGGGGAAAAACAGGTCATGAAGCATTCGCCAGAGAAGAAGGAGTCGGAGTGCCGGAACGCGGTGAACTGTCACCGAGGCTGACGGTGCCCACGGCCTGCAGGTTGTATTCCCCCGCCAGCTCGCGGAACGACAGCACCGCCAGCTCGATCTCGCCGCGAACGATCAGGCGACGCAGGGCGCGGCGCAGTTCCGGATGAGCCAGCAGCACGGTGCGACGGTCATCGGGCAAGCGGTCGCAGATATGCCGCAGTTGCACGAGCACGGCGCGGCTGGTCTGTTCCGGGATCGAGTCGCGGCTGCCGTCCTGACGGCGCAGGCTGGAACGCAGTTGTTCTTCCAGGGCCGGTGCCAGGACAAAAGCGCTGATTACCCGATTGCGATCGGCATACTGATGGCTGATCTGCCGCGCCAGGGCCGCACGCAAATGCTCGGCCAAACGCGAGGCATCGGCCTCGCGACCGCCCCACTCGACCATGGCTTCGAGTAACGCGCGCTGATTGCGGATCGATACGCCTTCGGCCACCAGGCAACGCAAGGCCTCGGCCACTCGCTGCAAGGGCACGCTGCGCAGCACTTCCTTGACCAGTTCGCCGTAGTTGCCTTCCATGCGCTCGAGCAGCGCGCGGGTCTCCTGGATACCGAGGAAATCGGCGGCATAGCGGCGCAGGGTGCGCTCAAGCACAGCCCGGAGAATTTCGTCAGGGAACAGAAAGCCGACTCCGGCTTCTTCCAGGCGTGCCTGATGGTGACGTTCAATCCACTGGCCCGGCCGCTGGCTAAGGGGGGAATCGGCTTCCAGCGCCGGGATATCGAGCAACTGCGCATGCACCGGATCGTCCTTGAGCAACAGGCAATCCACCGGCAGTTCGCCTTCACAGACAGGCACGCCTTCCAGTTCGATGACAAAGCGCTGGGCCGCAGCCTTGCGTTCGGTATAGATCTCGGCCTCGGGCACCTCGATACCCAGGTCGCCACGGATCTCGTGACACAGGGCTTCGATGCGCTGGCGAAGGGGCTGTTCCGGAGCCGCTGCGGCCAGGCCCGGTCCGAGGATCAGCAGCAGACGGCAGTCCAGTGGCTTGATCAGCAACGGCGCCGATTCAACCGCTTCGTATTCCAGAACTTCACCCGGCGCGTCTTCCGTTACTGCCTGAACCGGCTGCACCCTCTGCCGCCGCCACATGAAAAACGCCGAGGCACCGAGGATCGCCGCCAGACCGATAAATACCATCGCCGGAAAGCCTGGTAGCAGGGCGACACCCAGCAGGATCAGGGCGGTCAGGCTCAGGGCGCGATGGCTGGCGCCCAGTTGGGCAAGGATTTCGGTGCCGAGGTTGCCTTCGGTGTTGTCGCTGTTGACCCGGGTCACCACGGTGCCCGCCGCCACGGAAATCAGCAGCGCCGGAATCTGCGCAATCAGGCCGTCACCAACCGTCAGCAGCGAGTAGGTATGCACCGCCACGCCGAAGGGCATATCCCGCTCGATCATACCGATGAGCATGCCGCCGAGCAGGTTGACCGCGAGGATTACCAGACCGGCAATGGCATCGCCCTTGACGAACTTCATGGCGCCATCCATCGCGCCGAACATCTGGCTTTCCCGCTCCAGTCGTGAACGCCGAAGCCGCGCTTGCGGCTGATCGATATCACCGTTGCGCAGATCGTTATCGATGCTCATCTGCTTGCCGGGCATGGCGTCCAGAGTGAAACGCGCTGCCACTTCCGCGACCCGCTCGGCGCCCTTGGTGATCACCACGAATTGCGCCACGGTAATAATCAGGAACACCACCAGGCCGACCACCACCTGCCCGGCGATCACGAAATCACCGAAAGCTTTGACGATATGCCCGGCGTTGCCATCGAGCAGAATCAGGCGCGTGGTGGTGATGGACAGGGACAGCCGAAACAGCGTGCTGAGCAGAATCAATGGCGGCAGCGCCGAGAACTCCACCGAGTGGGAGATATAGAAAGCGACGATGAGGATCAGGATGCTCAGAGCAATGTTCAGGCCGATCAGCAGGTCAACCAGCCAGGTCGGCAGCGGGATGATCATCATGACGATGGCCATCAGCATAAAGGCGACGATGATTACGTCGGTGCGTTGTGCGGCGATACGGGCCAGGCCGTTGAGCCGGTTCATCAGACTCATGCCGCCGCCCTCCGCGCCGCCAGGTAGCGCTTGAAGCACTGCCGCGCTTCTTCCTTGCGCGCGCCGCGCCACAAGGCCCGGCTGCGCAGCAACAACAGGCTGCTGGATTCCCCTTCCTGCTCCGCCAGGCGATTCAGCGCGTTAAGAGCGCGCTCAGCATCGCCGCTGTCGGTGAAGGTCATGGCCAGGGTACGCAACAGGGTGGTGTCCTCGGGGGCCATTTGCACGGCGATCAACAACATGACCAGCGCACGCTGGGCCTGGCCGCTGCGGCGATAAAGATCGCCCATGCCTTTGAGCAGTTCGATGCAGTCCTGGTCGTCACGCACGGTCATCGAATACCCCCTCGTGACAGCGAACACGGGATAACCCTATGAAATAAATCATTTTTTGTGGGAGCGAATGCATTCGCGAAGGGGGCAGTACAGTCGATACATCGCTGTCTTCTGAAATACCGCTTTCGCGATTGAATTCGCTTCCACTCTGCCAAGTGTTTGCTGCTCCTGTGCCCAAGAGGGTGCTCATACCTGCACCTCGGCACGCTGCTGTTCCAGAGTCTGGCGCATATGGATCTCCTCGCGGATCAGGTCTTCGGCCAGAGTCTTGATCTCTGGCTCGGCATCCAGCCCCGGCAAGACTTCGTCCAGCAGGTAGTTGAGGATTTCCAGTGAGCGTGTACTGCCGAACAGCTCCGGGCTGATGCCTTCGCTGCCGCCGGCCTGCTCGACATCACCGCGCAGCGAGCGCCGCGCCACACCCTCGCGCCTGCTCAGCACTGCCTCGAAACGCGCGCCCTGACGGGCAACGATCGGACGAATGCTTTCGACCGCAGCCGTCTTGTCGGTGGGTGTTGGCAGTAACGGGCGCGGATCGACTCTCATCAGGCAACCTTCAATTATTCGAGTTGATCAGGTGTTTGGCAGGAGTTGCCGAAGGCCGCGAAAGTATTTGAGGGCCATTCGCAGCCTTGGGCAGCTCCTGCAAAGGGGCTACAGCGTCAAGGTGAAGCGCTCTTCACCCTTGGCCAGAATCACTTGGTTATTTTCGATACGCTCCAGCATCCAGCCATCGGCCAGGGCGGCGCCGGGGTACAGGCGCCGGCCGCTGTCGTTGATCACATAAGGGTTGGTGCCGAACCACACCGCCTGGAAACGCACCCTCGGCCTGGCGATTTCGCTGTGCGGGGCGACATTGGTCTGGAGCAGCACCTGCTGGCCGAACTGTTGGTCGTAAGCCTGTTGCAGGGCAATCCAGCGCGGCTTTTGTGTCGGGTCATAGGCGCCTTCGGCGATCAACTGGCCGCCCGACTCGCTGATCCGGATCCCCTTGAGGTCGGCGGCGAAGAGTTGCTGCTCGAGCCAGATATGCGCCTGGGCTGTATTCACCGGCACTTGGGATGCATGGGCCGGGGCACTGACAGCCACTGCCGCCGGAGCGGTCGGTTCGATGCGCAAGGCGAAGGCGCTCACACACAGGACCATCAACACCAATGCCAGCAGCCAGTGCAGCTTGCGGCGCCAGATCGAAGCGGGTGCAGCGGCAGGCACGCGCTCGGGCGATCTGCTGTTGTTGTCCAGGCGCAGGCGCGCCTCGCCCAGACCGATTTGCAGAGGCAGACGGGCACGATGACCTTTGCCTTTGGGGATAAGGATTTGCTGCCCATGCAGGCCGACGACCACAACGTCGCCACCCAGGGCTTCGACGGCCACCCGGCCATCGACGAAGCGCAGCACCATATGCCGTTCGGCGATACCGGCGTCGCTGAGAATGAGATCGGCGCTGGAGGCGCTGCCGATAATGTAGACGGCATTGTCCAGGGTCAGATTGACGCCTTGGTGCAGGCCGTGGGTGATGCTGAGCACAGGTGTGCTGTTGCCTGATGCCGAGGATCGGGGCACCGAGGTCAAGGAAATAAGGGCTGTCATGGGCGGATTACCATCAAGGGGTCCACAGGCATCGCCAACTCAGCGGCAGGATATGCGGGCCGCACCGGCGCAGCCCGCATGACAACATCAGTTCTGCGGACGTTGTTTGGTTGCATCGAGCTCAGCTTTCTTGGCTGTGGTCAGCTCGGTGATCTTTGCCGACTTCTCGATTGCCATGTTGAACGTGGCTTCCATTTTGGCGATGGCTGCATCGGCGCCGCCGGAGCTTACTGGAGGAACATCACTCATTTTGGAACTCCTTGATGGTATGGGGTGAAGGTATGCAAACTTCAAACGCTACAGGGCAGCGCATTGAAAAGTTGTGCGAACAACGAATATCGATGAATAACCTGGCATGGCTGACATTGCTGTTTTGCACGGATCGATAGTAGGCAGGGCCAATTGTTTGATGCTGTGAAAACTTGTGAAACCTTATGCACGAGTCGCGCGCAATGAATTAACACGTTTGCCGACAAGGGCGAGAACACGTTGTATCAAAGCATTTTTAGTCTGCGCCATTGAACTTTTCAGTTATTTTGCAAACCACCATGAATAACGCGACCTTTGCGCCGCCTCCAAGGGCTGCAACGCTTGTAAATCAAGGACTGCATGCTAAGCGCAAGGCCGGTTTCGCAGTCGTGAAATGTTGCGAAAACAAAGCGACCTCATGTGTTTTTCCCCTGCCGGACTGATAGTGTCCGGCAAGTTCCAGCACCCTCGTGAACTGCTGACCAGATAAAACGTGCAACGCATCACATTCTTCAATAAAGACGCCAACAGTAATGACGGCGCCATAAAAGAAACTTCGCCCCTGCCGCAACGGTTACATCAGGAGTTCAATCGTATGTCGACCCGCCCCCTGACCAACACGCCCGACAGCCAACCGTTGACCCGGGCGGCGGTGATACCGAAAACCCTGTTCACCACGTTACTCAAGAGCAGCGCAGAGAAAGCCGATCAATACCGTCCGGCCACGGCCGACGAGAAGTCCCCGGCCCTCAAGGACCTCAAGTCAATCGAAAAACCGGGCACCGTGGCCGCCGATACCGTGCGTTACGTTACCGAGGACGGCGACCACGTGATGGTCAGCAAATCCACCAACCCCAAGCTGTATCAGCAGATCGTCGACGCCCAGCCGGCGCTGCAGGGCATCAAGGACAGCGCTGGCGAAGGCTATGAATTGACCGCCCCGGATGCCACGGCGCCGGAAACTCTGGGTGATTACAAAGCCATCGGCCCGCCCGACGAAAAAGGCCCGGGGTTGATCCGTTATGTGACCGAGGACGGCAAGTCCTTCATCGTCTCCGAGCAGGAAAACCCCGAGCTGTTCAAGCAGGTTTCGGCAGACTTCAAGGCTCTGTCCGGGATCAACGCCAGTGAGGCCGATGGCTATGTGCGGGTTGGTGCCGATCAGCACGCGCCGGAAAAACTCGGTGATTACCTGGCGGTTGGCCCTGCGGAAGAAATGGGTCCGGGCGTAGTCCGTTATGTCACCCAGGACGGCCATAAATACGTGGTGTCAGAGCGCGACAATCCCGAGCTGTATCGGCAGGTCACCGGCGCCTACGACAGTCTATCCGGCCTGACCGGCAGCGAAGCCGACGGCTACCGCCGCGCCGGTGACAACGAAGTCTGGCCGCCCTACAACGGTATCACCGTCGGCCCGGTGGATGAAGTCGGGCCCGGCCTGATTCGCTATCAGACTGGCGACGGTGAGAAGGTCGTGGTGGCCAAGGACGACAATCCGAAACTGTTCGACTACCTCGCCGGCCTGCACGAGGTCATCACCGACCCGGCCAAGTCCGGCGATATCAATACCGCCCTGAATAACGGCGCGATCCTGGCCGACGCCAACACACCTATTCCGACCCTCAACGACTTCAAGAACTTCAACTGGACCATCGGCCAGGAAGGCAACACCCTGACCTACGAAACCCACGACGGGCAAAAAGTGGTGGTGTCCAAGGACCTGGCGCCAGAACTGTTCAAGGCCGCGAGCACTGCCAACGATACCTGGTCGAAGATCCACAGCAGCGAAGCCGAAGGCTACAAACTGGCCGGCCCGGATGATTTCCTGAAGAACAAGGACATGACTTTCGGCTCCCCCGATGAGCTGGGTGACGGCCTGATCCGCTATGAAACCGACGAAGGCAAGGTAATCGTCTCCAAGGAACTCAGCCCGCAGCTCTACGACGATGTCGTAGCCAAGTGGGAGGCATCCACCGAAGGCGCCGTCGACGACACCCGCAGCAAGCACGATCTGCCGCCTGCTGACGAGCTGGACGTGCTCAATCTCAAGACCGGGGTCAAGGCCGACGACAAGGACGACTCGTCACCGGAATTAACCGTCAGCGAGCTGGCCACCAAGGAGCTGCTCGACACCTACCGCGAAGGCGTCAAGGATGGCTCCATCGCCAAGGACGATCCACGGGCCAAGCTGGTCCGTGCCCTGGAAGCCCAGGCCGCCTACCAGAACGGTCGTGGCCTCACCGGTTACGAAGAAGAACCCGGCGCGTTCGGTGGCACCTGGCGGGTGTTCGACGACAAGCAGACCGAGCTGTCTTCGGCCGACATGCACGACATCATCGACGGCGGCAAACTTCAAGAGCAGATCACCACACTGTTTTCCGATCCCACGGTGCAGGCCGACTACAAAGGCAAGATGAACGATGCGATCAACCGCATCCCCAACAAGGATGAGATCAAGCAGAAGCTCCTCGACCTGACCAATAATCCCGAGTACGTGGCCTACCTCAAGGACCTGCAAAGCCAGGGCAAGGCCCACGAAGCCCAGGAAGACCTGAGCAATACCCTGACCTCGCTGTCGATGTTCGACCAGGACGCCGCGACCAAGGCCGCCCAGTCGATCCAGGCCGACGGCCTGACCAGCGACCTCAACGACTTGATCGGCGACCCGAGCAAGATCAGCGACGAGAACAAGGAATTGGCGACCAAGGACCTGTTCGGCCTGCTCAAGGGCGTGCTCAAGGGCGAGCTGCTGGACATGCCGCGACGTACCCAGGAAGTCATCGAGAAATTTCTCGAAGAAGGCATGCAGGGCAAGGAGAAGTCCTCGGCCGTGACCAAGGCACTGGAAGAACTGGGCGAGGTCTACAAGACCAATGGCAGCATCAGCGAGGCCGACCTCAAGACCGCGCTGTCCAAGCCCTATATCCCGATTGCCGACCGCGGCGCCCTCGGCGAAGTGTTCAGCGCCCTCAATACCAAGGGTATCCTCGGCTCACTGGGCGCGGGCGTGACCCTGTTCTCGGGGATTTACCAGTTGGTGGGCGACGGCGGCAAACTCGGCGAGACGCCGCTGCAACGCCTGTCCATCGCCAAAGACTTCCTCAGCTTTGCCGGTTCGGGCAGCCACTTCGTCCGTCTCGGCGACAAGATCGGCGAGTTGATGGGCAAAGGCGGCATGGTCGACTTCCTCGGCCTGGACAAGACCCTGCCGGAAATCTGGGGCAAGAACGGTGTGCAGGGCGACAAGTTCGAACTCAAGGTCAGCGATCTGCCGGAAGCGACCAAGGCCAAGATCAGCACGGCTCTGGATTCGGTGCCCGGCGCCAAACTCGGCGACCTCTCGGATATCCTCGGCGACGGCGCCGGTAACACCGATGCTGCGAACAAGGTCTACGACGGCATTAGCCAGCGCCTCGACGACGCGGTATCCGGCGCGGGCGGCGCCAAGCTGGCTGCAGGCAAGGCCGGCAAGATTGCCGGTTCAGTGATCAAGGTACTTGGCCCGGCCACCGATATCGTCGGCGGCTTTGCCGATATCGTCCTCGGCGCCTTCACCATCAAGAGCGGTATAGAAACCGGCGACCCCCTGGCCAAGGCGGCAGGCGGCCTGCAGATCGCCGGCGGCGCATTCGGTGCATCGGCGGGCGTACTGGGTGCTGCCGCCCTGGTCGGCGCCGGTTCCGCCGCGGCCCTCACCGGGCCATTCTTCCTGGTCGGCGTGGTCCTGGCAGTGGTAGGCGGGATCATTGGCTACTTCGTCGACCACAACAAAAAACAGAAGGCCAGCGAGAAGGAAAACGACTGGTACCGCGACCTCGCCGCCGACGGCCTGCTGCAATCGGACTGGGCCGACAAGGTCGAATATGCCCACTACTCGATCCACAGCTACGGCGACCGCGAAGCCCCGGACGACGACAGCCTGTTCCGCTTCCAGAGCGCCGAATGGCAACACTTCGACGAGACGCCACAGAAAGGCGGCTCGTCGAGTAATCGACTGGATGAGGATCTGCATGTGGATTACGACAAGAAATAATCCAGGGCAAACACGAGCTAATGTGGGACCGGCTTTAGCCGGGAAGGCTGCGCTCCTGACAAAAGAAATGCAGCGACTGAACCGGCCCTTTCCCGGCTGAAGCCGGTCCCACAGGAGCTGCCGAAGGCTGCGAAAGCGGTGTATCAGATACATCGATTCGAAGCCTTCGGCAGTTCAAGGACGTCTTTCAGGACAAAACAAGTTCATCTCTGGAAGGCAGCTTTTTCATCACGCGCCGGTATAGCGCAGTTCAGCCAACGCAACCGGGCTCGAAGCAGCCGCCTGAGCGTTCAACACTCCGGCAAACGCCAGGACAGCTCGCTCGATATCCTTTTGCAGCTCAAGCACAGCCTTCTCAACTTCGGCGCTCATTTTGGGCCCTGCTACCACATGAACAACTGACTTCGAGTCGCCACGACCTTCAACGGAGGTCTCAGCGGGTGGCAATGAATCAATGGGTCCGGCTTCGACGACCGCTTCGCCCGCCGCCTGCTCCAACACCTCGCGAGCGGCCTGAAGAGCCTGTTCCTCAGCCTTGCGCTGAGCCAAAGCCCTGGCCGCCTCCTCGATCTGTCGCTGAGCCAGTTGCAGGGCCACTTCTTCAGCATGTCGGCGAGCCGCCGCTGCCTCTTCGGCCAAGCGTTGCGCCAATTGACGTGCCGCTTCCTCTGCCTGAAGCCGGGCCTGCTCACGCGCAGCCTGCTCCTCGGCTCGACGCCGGGCCTCCTGCCGCTCCTGCTCTTCCAGCCGTGGTTGAAGCCTGGCCATTGCATCGCGGAATTGAGTCAGGAAGCGAATGCACTGCAAGAAAAAATTTGCATTGACCGTCATCGAGTAGAAATCGGTCGCGCCATGCCCCGGCATGCTTCGCAGTTGCATCATGTTTTCAACATCGGCCTTGCTGGACTGGACATTGCCCCACATGAACTGGACGTTTGCCACATGTGCAGGATCAAGTCCGGCATGCTTGGCGCCAATCAGGTTATTGGCCATTGCCCAATAACGCGCGACAATTTGAACCGGGGATATCCCTTGGGTCGAACCCGCATGGGCGTGGAGTTCGCCCTGCAGGAAATCAGGCAGTTGGTGCAGATGGTGATTGAATTCTTCCATGATGGATAACTCTCTTGAAAATTTAGTGTGACTGGTATTATGGCCTGCCGGTTTTACACTTAGTCAGGCAGGCCTTATTAAGATAATTCAGGAAGCTTTAAACCCGGGCTTGCCATTTTGTGCTCGCCACTCTTTTACTTCTTTGAGGATGCCTTCAGGGCTGTCTTCCTGTCCTTCGCTGGGATAGAAGAGTACATCCCCACGACGAGGATGTTCAGTAACCTCCACAAAATAATCAACAAACGCCTCAGTAGATCTTTCGTGCTCTTTACCTTTAAGATGCTTTCTGCCGTAAAATATATAATTAAGAAGCTCCAAAAACTCAAGCTCAGTGTAATCCGATATTTTTTTACTATAGTCTATATTCAAGATCACTTCTCCTTCTGATGAGTATCTATATGATGCTTAGGCGGCAGCACAACAAAATTGTCCATATCGTAAACTGGGCCGCCATTTTTTATCCAGTCTTTATGGTGAATCTCAAACTTCTTCCTTCCACCGACCCAAGTAGTCTCTGGTGCATAAGGGGCATTCCCGTTATTCATTTCTTCAAGACTGAGCGCTGAAAACTGCTTGCTTAACTCCGGATCTCTAGCGACGGCACGCCAAATAGCCTCGCGCTGTCGATCAAACGTGCTAAATCTCTGCCCTCGCAACTGATCGGCAATTTGAGATGGAATAGCGGCGCCCTCCTTTGAAAGATTGTCGCCCAACCAGGTACCCGAAACTGGCTTCCCATAACCACTGGCAATACCCGGTGTATTCCGTGGAGTATTGAACAGTAGATAACTGTTCGGCAATCCAGAGCCGGGAGGAGAGATAAGAATATAGTCATCAAAACCCCGAACAACCTCCGGATAGACCTCCAACTCCGGTACAACAGGTGATACGGAAACCCCCGGATCCACTGGCAGCTGCGGCGCCTGGGTCGGTGTGCTGGTCGAGCTGTCCTGGGGTCTGGCAATCGGTGTCCAGACCAGAGCGGGCTCGGTTTCGCCATCACGAATGAATTCGTAAGTATTGTTTTCAGCGTTCCAGGTAAACGACCTGACGCGGACCTTGCTGCCGACCTCGACGCCATCAGCGGCAACCCACTCTGCTGTGCCGTCTTCTCCCAGGTGCAGTCGATGGGGTACATCGACCGAGCCATTTCGATTGGCGACAAACTCAAGATCCAGGCCATCGGGCAGATCGAGCTGAGCAAGCGGAACGCCCAGCACTGGCGGGGGCAGCTCGGCATCAGCCAGCTTGGGCGAGTAAGCGGCCAGCATCAGCGGGCTGCGACTCAGCGCACGTGTTGCAGAACGCAGGAACTGCTGCCTGGCAATCTGTGAGGCCAGGCGCCAGACACTTCCCATTCCTGCCGTTGCCGGAGCGGCAGCAGAGGGTGCGACGACCGCCCACAGGCGCGTCGCATCCGCTGCCGGCCGCTGAGACGGGGTCGAAGCGGCACCTTCTTCGGCCATCTTTGCAGCCAACTGCGCATGCTGTGCGGACAACTTGGCAGACTGGCTTTCCAGTAGTGCTAGCGCTTCGGCAAGCAGCTTCGCTTCATGGGCATGGGTCGCAGACTCCAGCCACGATTGATGCAGCTGCTGGGCATTGTTCGAGTCAACGTTACTGTGCGCTTCAAGATGGTTTTTATACTGTTGCGCGGATTGCAGGACAGGATCCCCGCCATTGAACGCTTGGGCAATACTGTTGCTTCTTCCAAGTTCATCACGCCTGGAGTTAATCAGGTAATTGATATGCGCTTTTTGCCGGACAATATGCGCCAGCTGCTCTTCACTGCTTACAGGTGAATTTAATGGCGCGACAGCAAGATTGATTTCAGACTGAATCGCACGCGGCAAATCCGCAGACTTCGCCGCATAACGCTGTTCCAGCTCGATCTTTTGCGATTGAAAACTACCCGTCAGACTTTCGACCCGTTGCCCATGCCTGATAATCGCCTGTTCCCGTTCAGCCTGAGCGCGGGCTGCCGCTTCGGCACGAGCTTGAGCCTCAGCCCTTGCACGCGCCTCGGCATCCGCTCTTGCTTTTTCTTCTTCCTGTTCACGCGCAGCCTGTTCATTTTCGTCACTTCCACCAGAACCTGGCGGCCCACCGAAGCTGACATCGCCACCGCCACCGCCACCACATCCTCCTCCTCCCGGACGTCCTGAAGATGAAGGTTTATCGGGACCAGGCGTAATAACGGTCGGGGGAAGTTCAATCGGTCCATTACTTCCATTGCTGCTCATACATACCTCCTTTTTTGTATGCGAGGCAGCAATGTATCCATGGCTTTCAAACTATCTGATATATATAGTTACCCCAGTGATAAAATAAAAAATCGCCGCCACTTAATGGGCAGCGATCTTTTAAATATCGCGATATTTTTTAATCGTCCACAGATATGGACTACAACTCTTTCAGACGAAAATATAATCGGAGGCGGAAGCTAACTTGTTCGCGAACGAACGACGGGAGATTCAGATACACCGCAGTGAGGCCTTCGCGGGCAAGCCCGGCTCCAACGAAACCACCCAAACCCGTGGGAGTGTGGCTTGCCCACGAAGAATATGACGTGGTGTGTCAGATGTATCGCGTCGAATCATTCGCGGGCAAGCCTCGCTCCTACGGGGCCATGGCTTATTTGGTGAATATCTCCCTATCCACCAACTTCGCCACATCCACCGCCTGCGGGAAGATCTTCTTCTCGACGAACAGGTCATCCACGCCCTGCAACGCTTTTATGTCCCGCTCTTCCACCGGCAGCAGCGCTTCCAGCCCCCAGCTGTGCAGGCGTTGTGAAACCGGCAGGGGGATGTCGTTGGTCTTGGCGAAGATCTTTGCGTATTCGTCGGGATTGTTGCGGGCCCAGTAGAAGGCCTTGGCCATGCGTTGCAGAACGTCGTTGAGGGCCTGGCGGCGCAACGCATCGCTGAGCACCGCGTCGGAGGCGGTGATAAAGGTCAGGCCGGTGTTGATGCCCTCGCCGCTGAGCAGCACTCGCGCCCCGGCTTCTTCGGCGAAGGCCTGATAGATGCCGAAGGTCGCCCAGGCCTCGATCTTGCCTGCATTGAACGCCGATAAAGCATCGGTAGGCAGGACGAAGCCGATCTTCACGTCATTCTCGCTGACCCCGGCATTGGCCAGAGCACGAATCAGCAGGTATTGGGAAATACTGCCCCGGGCCGAGGACACCACCACGTTGCGGCCCTTGAGGTCGGCGACGCTGTGAATGGGCGAGTCCTTGGGTACCAGAATGGCGATGCTGCGCGACTGGCTGCGGCGTACCGCGACAATCCGCAGCGGCGCTCCCCCCGTGGCGGCGGCCAGCACAGGCGTATCCCCTGCCGGAGCCAGGTCCACCGCTCCGGCGCGCAGGGCTTCGAACAGCGGCGCCGCGCCCTGGAAGTTGGCCCATTCCACCTGATATGGCAAGCCGTCAAAGGCGTGGGAGGCCTCAACTATGGTGCGCAGGCCCTTGGCCTGGTCGCCGAGAATCAGCTTGACCCCGGACAGGTTGGCGCTGGCGGCCGGTTTGTCGCCTCCACCTCCGCAGCCACTCAAGGAAAACAGCACGGCAGACAACAAGACGATGGAGCGAAAAACCGGGCGCAGCAGCATCAGGGCATATCCTTGGCAGAAAGTAGTCAGCGAGCGTTGGCAATACGACGTAGCGGTTGCGCAGCGGACTGCGCCTGCACTTCGGCCGCTATCGGCTCAATGTCATGAGCCGCGCCGGTCCGTACACCGAGCAACCCCAGCAGGCGTGAGCGAATGGCCTGGAAGCCAGCCTGGCCGCTGTCGCGCTGGCGCGGCAGGTCGATATGTACCTGATCGGCAATCCGGCCCTGGTCGAGGACGATGACCCGATCGGCCAACAGGATGGCTTCGTCAACATCGTGGGTCACCAGCAGCACCGCCGGGGTGTGCTTGCGCCACAGGTCGATGATCAGCTGATGCATGCGAATGCGGGTCAGGGCATCCAGGGCGGCAAAAGGTTCGTCGAGCAACAGCAGTTTCGGTTCACGCACCAGACCACGGGCCAACGCCACGCGCTGGGCTTCGCCACCGGACAGTGTGGCCGGGAAGGCATTCAAGCGATGGGCCAGACCGACTTCGGTCAGAGCTTCAAGGGCCCGGGCCTTGGCATTGCCGATGCGCAGGCCCAACACAACGTTACGCCAGGCACTCTTCCACGGCATCAGCCGCGGTTCCTGAAACACCGCCGCCCGGGCCAGGGGCACGCGCAATTGGCCGCTGTCGATGCTGTCCAGCCCGGCCAGGGCACGCAGCAAAGTGGTCTTGCCGGAACCGCTGGCGCCGAGCAGGGCGACGAACTCGCCCGGTGCAATATCCAGGTCAAGGCCGTCGATCACCCGTTGCGCGCCGAACTGACGCACCACGTTGCGCAGTTGTACCGGTGCCGGTGTTGCAGGCAGTGATTCAGTGTGCAGAAGGTCAAGAGCAGCCATGTTCAATTCCTCACGAAAGTCGGGCGCCAGGCCAGGGCAAAACGCTCCAGCGTGCGGATGATGCCGTCGATGACCAGGCCCAGAACGCTGTAGATCAGCAGGCAGATGACAATGACGTCGGTGCGCATGAAGTCGCGGGCGTCACTGGCCAGGTAGCCGATGCCCGCAGTGGTATTGATCTGTTCGACGAAGACCAGAGCCAGCCAGGAAATCCCCAGGGAATAACGCAGGCCCACAAAAAACGAGGGCAGAGAGCCCGGCAGGATGACGTGCCAGATCAGCTCACGACGGCTCAGGCCCAGGGTATTGGCGGCCTCGATCAGCTTGGGGTCGATATTGCGGATACCGGCAAACAGATTGAGATAAACCGGAAAGGTCGTGCCAATGACAATCAACGCTACCTTGGTGAATTCGCCGATACCGAACCAGAGAATGAACAGCGGCACCAGGGCCAGGGAAGGAATGGTGCGCAACATCTGCAGCGGCGAATCCAGAATCACCTCGCCCTTCTTCGACAGGCCGCTGATCAGCGCCGCAACCACCCCGATACTAACGCCGATGCTTAGCCCCAGCAGCGCCCGCTGTAGAGACACCCACAAATGTTTGCCCAGCTCACCGGAAACAATCATCGACCACAGCGTGCCACCAATTTGCGAGGGTGCGGCGATGACCCGGCTCGGCAGCAGGCCGGTCTGCGAGGCCAGCTCCCAGAGCAGCAGCAATACCAGGGGGCTGATCAGCCGCACGATGAAGTCCGGCGCGCGCCAGTTGCGTTGCCGCGCGGCGCGGGTGGCGGCGGCCTGTTCGGTCTTGTTGACCGTGAGGAACGCCGCCGAATCGGGAGCGAGGGTGGTTTCAGACATGAAGACATCCTTTCTTGGCGGGCCGGGCTGCCCATGAATCCATCCTATTCGTATAAAAAACCCTCGTGAAATTCTATTTAGGAATAACCTAATAGTTAATTTTATTGATCATGCGCAATACATAAAATGCATATTTTTTATAATTAACTTAGACCTAAATAGAATTTCACAGCTTTGCGCCCAGGTCCTATGGTGCTGCCATAACGCGATGACGTACTGCATCGCAGCCACGCAAGGAGCCTTCTTATGAGCGTTGAATTCATCGGTTATATCGCCACCCAGCACAGCTCGGAAATCCATCCGCGCAGTGGCCCGACCGTGCAGCCGGAGTACGTCGAGAAAGTCGCCAGGGCCCATGAAGAAGCCGGTTTCGACCGCGCGCTGGTGGCCTACCACTCCAACAGCCCGGACAGTGCCTTCGTCGCCGCCCACGCCGCCAGCGTCACCACGCGCCTGAAATTTCTCATCGCCCACCGTCCCGGTTTCATTTCACCGACCGTGGCGGCACGGCAGTTCGCGACCCTGGACGTGTTCAACGGCGGGCGCACGGCGGTGCATATCATTACCGGCGGCGACGATCAGGAACTGAAAGCGGACGGAAGCTATATCGGCAAGGACGAGCGCTATGCCCGTAGCGATGAATACCTGAGCGTGCTGCGTCAGGAGTGGACCAGCGACAAGCCTTTCGATCATCAGGGCACCTACTACCAGTTCGAAGGCGCGCACTCGGCAGTGAAATCGCCGCAGTTGCCGCATATCCCGCTGTACTTCGGCGGCTCGTCGGCTGCGGCGATTGCCGTGGCGGGCAAGCATGCCGATGTGTATGCGCTGTGGGGCGAGACCTACGAACAGGTTCGCGACATCGTCAAACAAGTGCGTGCCGAAGCTGCCAGACACGGCCGTACCGTGCGTTTCAGCCTGTCATTGCGACCGATCCTGGCCGACACCGAAGAAGCCGCATGGGCCCGCGCCCAGAGTATTCTGGAACGAGCCAAGGCCTTGGCAGAAAGCAACGGCTTCGTCCGTCGTGAACCGCCCAATGAAGGCTCCCGCCGCCTGCTGGCCGCTGCGGCCCAGGGCTCGCGGCTGGACAAGCGTTTATGGACCGGGATCGCTGGCCTGCTTGGCGCCCAGGGCAATTCCACCTCACTGGTCGGCACGCCGGAACAGGTCGCCGAAGCACTGCTGGATTATTACGACCTGGGCATCACCACTTTCCTGATTCGCGGTTTCGACCCGTTGGAGGATGCCATCGACTATGGCCGCAAGCTGATTCCGCTGACGCGGGAACTGGTGGCGCAACGCGAGCGTGAGGCGAAAGTCGCCTGACCGATTGATACACGCAGAACCTGTGGGACCGGCTTTAGCCGGGAAGGCGTAGGCAAGAGCGATACATTTCTTTCGCCAACAAAATCGTCTTCCCGGCTTAAGCCGGTCCCACATCAGTCCTGCCTGTGTCTGATACTCCTACGCGGCATCCCGCTCCTGCTTCAACGACTGCGCCACCAGGCTGCCAAACGATGACACCGGCCCCTGCAGGTTGCCGAGGAAGCGCGGATAGATCAGCCACAGGTCCATCACCGGCTTGAAATCCTTGACCGGCATCACCGCCAGCAGATGGCGGTGGGCGCTGCGTTCCAGCAACGGGCGCGGCACCAGGCCCAGCCCCATGCCGTCGGCCACCAGGCCCAGTTGCAGCTCGGTGCCAAAGGTTTCCAGATTGACCTTCAAGGTCAGGCCCTGGTCGGACAGGGTCCGTTGCAACCCTGCACGGAAGCCGCAGCCATCGGGGTTGAGCACCCAGCCCTGGCTGTAACAGTCGGCCAGTTTGACCGCTTTCTTCGGCAGCGCATCCTTGGCACAGACCACTACCAGTTCCATCTTGCCGATGGACTCGCCAATGATATTTTCCGGGAAGATCTTGCCCGCCGGAAACAGTGCCGCCGCCGCATCCAGTTCGCCATTTTCGATCTTGCCAATCAAATGACTGCCCCAGCCGGTGACCACCTGGGCACGCAGGTCGGGGAACTGGCCGCGCAGGTATTTCAAGGCATCAAGCAGCACCACATCGCCAATGGTCTGGGGCACACCGAGACGCAACAGGCCGCTGGGCGGGGTGTCGCTGGCCACCAGTTCACGCAGGGAGTCCATCTCGCGCAGGATCGCCAGGCACTTCTGATAGACCTGATGGCCCATGGGCGTAGGCTTGAGCGGCTTGGTGTTGCGGTCGAACAATTCGACCCCCAATGCCTGCTCGAAATTTTGTACGCGACGGGTAATGGCCGGCTGCGTCAGGTCCAGAGACTCTGCCGCATGGCTGATGGACTGGCAGCGAATCACCGCCACAAAGGCGTCGATATCATCGATTTTCATTCGGACCGCACATAAAAATATAAGGAAGACATAGGTAAAAAGCATAGTGAGATTTGTCTGATCTGAACAGCAGGATGCTGCAATTCAGTGCATCTTCTTCCCGGAGTTGCGATGAAACGGCGATAAAAGCGTTTTTTGTTATAACCTAATCATTAAAAAATAGCATATTAAAGCTGCAGATTATGTTTAGATCAGTCCATGCCCTATCAGCACATGGACACGTAGGACTCGACATGACCCAAGCCCGACACCCGGAACGCCTGCGGGCCTTTATTGGCGCCCTGGCTGAATTGATCGACAGCAACCCCCGCGAAGGCGACCTGCTTCATCGCGGCGGCAAGCTGCTGGGGCAATTGGTCAGTTTTGATGACTGGCTGCCCGAGGAATTTGCCATTCCTGATCCAACCCGTTATCAGCAATTCTTGCTCCATGCTGATTCACGCCAGCGTTTCTCGGTGGTGAGTTTTGTCTGGGGGCCGGGGCAGTCGACGCCCATCCACGACCATCGGGTCTGGGGCCTGATCGGCATGCTGCGCGGCGCCGAATACTCCCAGGGCTATGCCCGCCACGAGAATGGCCGCCTGGAAAAGGAAGGTCCGGCCATTCATTTGTTGCCCGGTCAGGTCGAAGCGCTGTCACCGCGCAGCAACGATGTGCATCAGGTCAGCAATGCCTTTGACGACCGGGTATCGATCAGTATCCACGTCTATGGAGCCAATATCGGTGCGGTACGCCGTGCGGTGTATCAGCCAGACGGCAGCGAAAAACTGTTTATTTCCGGCTATTCCAACGCCTTTCTCCCGAACATCTGGGACTTGTCCAAAGAGAGCCAAGCACAATGACGACACACGCAACCCGATCCTTCGCAGACATTCGCGCCGCCCTGCTCGCCAAGGAAGAAGTCGCCCTGGTCGATGTCCGCGAAGAAGCACCTTTCGCCGAGGCCCATCCGTTGTTCGCGGCCAATATCCCGCTGTCGAAACTGGAACTGGAAGTGCTCTCGCGCATCCCGCGCAAGGACACCGCCATCACCGTTTACGACAATGGCGAAGGTCTTGCCGCTCTCGCTGTGCAACGCTTGCACGGCCTGGGCTACAGCGATGTGAAACTGCTCGAAGGCGGCCTGCAGGGCTGGCGCGACGCAGGCGGTGAACTGTTTATCGACGTCAACGTACCGAGCAAGGCTTTTGGCGAACTGGTCGAGCATCACCGTCATACGCCGTCCCTGGCCGCCGAGGAAGTACTGGCGCTGATCGAATCCAAAGCCGATGTGGTGGTGCTTGATGCCCGCCGCTTCGACGAATACCAGACCATGAGCATCCCCACCGGGGTCAGCGTGCCCGGCGCCGAACTGGTGCTGCGCGCCCGTGAGCTGGCACCGGATCCCAAGACCCGCATCATCGTCAATTGCGCCGGGCGCACCCGCAGCATCATCGGCACCCAGTCCCTGGTCAACGCCGGCCTGCCCAACCCGATCAGCGCCCTGCGCAACGGCACTATCGGCTGGCTGCTGGCCGGACAGACTCTGGATCACGGCCAGTCACGGCGCTTCGGTGAGGTCAGCGACGCAACCCGCCAGCGCGCCAGCGCCGACTCGCGTCTGGTTGCCGACAAGGCCGGTGTGCAGCGGGCCAGCCCTGCCGACCTGCAACGCTGGCAGAACGAGGCCGCACGCACCACTTATCTGTTTGATGTCCGCACTCCGGAAGAATTCGCCAAGGGTCATCTGCCTGGCGCTCGCTCCACCCCTGGCGGGCAGCTGGTGCAGGAAACCGATCATTACGCCAGCGTACGTGGTGCCCGCATCGTGCTGGTGGATGACGACGGCGTACGCGCCAATATGTCGGCCTCATGGCTCGCACAGCTGGGCTGGGACGTGTTTGTGGTCGATGGCCTGCAAGCCACAGACTTCAGCGAGGCAGGCGACTGGAACGCGCCGATTCCGACACCGCCCCAGGTCGAGGAAATCAGCGCCCGGACCCTGGCCGACTGGCGCAGCCACGGCGGTGTTGCGGTACTGGACTTCACCACCAGCGCCAACTACGTCAAGCAGCATATCCCCGGTGCCTGGTGGACCCTGCGTGCCCAGCTCAAGGATGCGCTGGACACCATCCCCAACGCCGAGCGCTACGTGCTGACCTGCGGCAGCAGCCGCCTGGCGCGTCTGGCCGTGGCCGAAGTGGAAGCCCTGACCGGCAAGCCGGTGTTCCTGCTCAAGGACGGCACGCCGGGCTGGATCAAGGCCGGCTTCGAACTGGAAAGCGGCGAAAGCCACCTGGCCTCGCCACGCATCGATCGCTATCGCCGTCCGTACGAAGGTACCGACGCGCCACGGGAAGCCATGCAGGCGTACCTGGACTGGGAATTCGGCCTGGTCGAACAACTGGGCCGCGATGGTACCCATGGTTTCAACGTGATCTGATCTGGTTTATCGGGCGCGGACCACAGGGTTCGCGTCCAGACAAACTTCCCTACCCGACCCCTCTCCAGGCGGAGGTTATTGATTAACAAAAACGAGAGGTTTCACCCACCATGTCCAACGTTCTCAATCTGCAATCCCCTGCTCAGGATGCCGCATCACTTCGAGTCACCCGCCTGGAACCCACCATAGGCGCCGAAATCGACGGTATCGACCTCAGCCAGCCTCTGACCTCCTCCCTGCGTGATGAACTGCGCGCCCTGCTGCTCAAGCACAAGGTGCTGTTCTTCCGCGACCAGGACATCGACACTGAACAGCAGATCACCTTTGCCAAACAATTCGGCGAACTGTACGTACACCCCACCACGCAACAGAACGACACCAGCAAGCCCCAGGCGCACCTGATCCAGGCCGAAGATGCGCGCAAACTCTATGGCCCGCGCACCAGTGGCCGTTGGCACACTGACACCAGCTGGCTGTTGCAGCCGACCCTGGGTGCGGTGCTGCGCGCGGTGGATCTGCCGGAAGTCGGCGGCGATACCCTGTGGGCCGATGCCGGTGCCGTGTATCGCGATCTGCCGGAAGACCTGCGCGCCGAAATCGACACGCTGTATGTGGTACATGACTTCAAGAAATCCCTGGATCAGGTCGGTTACGACTACCCGATCCTCGCCCATCCGCTGGTACGCACCCATCCGGAAACCGGTGAAGACACCCTGTTCATCAACTTCTCCCAAAACCCCTCGGTGATCGGTTGGGAACCGGAACGCAGCAAGGCGTTGGTCGACCGGCTGTTGAAGGCCTTCAGCAAGCCGGAGCATCAGGTGCGCTTCAAATGGCGCAAGAACTCCATCGCCTTCTGGGACAACCGCTCGACCCTGCACTACCCGGTCTACAACTACGGCGACTACCCCCGCGTCATGGAACGGGTGTTGATTGCTTACGACGATATTCCGCATCGCACCCGAAAGGCCTGAGCCTTTCCTGTAGGAGCTGCCGCAGGCTGCGAACAAAACCCGAATCCAATCGCAGCCTTCGGCAGCTCCTACCCTCCGCTCTTATGAACTGATCGTTATTTCTCCTTGAACAAGGGACGTTACCCCATGCGTGCAAGAAAACTGCGCTACACCCCAGATTACATGGCGTGGGCGGCCGTCGGCCTGCTGGCGGGCAGCGTTGCCGCCCATGCTGCCGACAAAGAGGAGCAGACCCTCAATACCGTAGTCGTCACCGGCAATCGCGGCAGTGCACCGCGTACCGTGGCCGACAGCCCCTCACCCATCGACGTGATCAGTGGCGAGCAATTGCAGGCCACCGGCAAGGTCGGCCTGAAGGAAGTGCTGTCGCGCCTGTTACCCTCGTTCAACCTGCCGGCCATCAACGGTGGCGGCACCTCGTGGTCGGTGCGTGGCGTGACCATGCGCGGGCTGTCGGGGGATCAGGTGCTGGTGCTGGTCAACGGCAAGCGCCGCCACAACACCGCGCTGATCAATAACCTGGCGCGGGTCGGCACCGCTGCCGTGCCGGTTAACCTGGACCTGATCCCGGTGTCGGCCATCGACCATATCGAAGTGCTGCGCGACGGCGCCTCGGCGCAGTACGGCTCGGACGCCATTGCCGGGGTGATCAATATCATCCTCAAGGAAAACGACAGCGGCGGCAGCGCCGAGACCAGTTTCGGCCGCTATGGCAGCGGTGACGGCGACACCGTCCACCAGACCTTCAACTACGGCTTGCCCCTGGCCAACGACGGCTTTCTCAACCTGTCCCTGGACAGCAAGGAGCAGGAACCTTTCGACCGCACCGGCAGCGCCACCGGTTCGCTGTACTCCTCGGCCGGGCGCCCGGACAGCCGCGATCAGACCACCGACCGCCACGGCTGGAACCCCAGCTACGGCCTTGGCCGGGAGAAGGTCACCAACGGCAGCTACAACCTGGAAATCCCCCTGCAGGATGACCTCAAGCTCTATTCCTTCTCGACCTTCAGTTATATGGAAACCACCAAGGTCACCGGCAATTATCGGCCCAACGAAATCACCTCCCTGGCCGGCGACCCGAATACACCATACCCCGACGGCATCCACGCCCAGCGCCGCAACCGCACCCTCGACTTCCAGGTCGCGGGCGGCCTGAAGGGCGAGGTCGGCGGTTGGAACTACGACGCCAGTTCGACCTGGGGCGAGGACAATTCGACACTCAACGCCAATAACACCTTAAACCCGTCACTGGGCCCGACCAGCCCGACCTCGTTCAACCTGGCGACGCAGATCTTCGATCAGGTGACCAATAATCTGGACTTCAACCGCAGCTTCGATATTGGCCTCAAGCATGCACTGCAAACCTCCTTCGGTTTCGAACACCGCTTCGAGCGCTACGAGATCGAGGCCGGGGACTACGCCAGTTACACACCGGGCAACTATGTGCTGCCTGCCGGGCCGTTTGCCGGAACGACACCGTTGCCGGGGCTGGCTTCCTATAACGGCACCAGCAAAGCCGACGCGGGCAGCATGAGCCGCAATAACGTCGCCAGCTACTTCGACCTTGGCCTTGACCTGACCGACAAGTGGTACGTCGGTGTCGCCGGGCGCTACGAGCATTACACCCAGGACATTGGCAGTACCTGGAGCGGCAAGTTCTCGACCCGCTACGAAATCCTGCCGGGACTGGCCCTGCGCGGCACCATCAACAATGGCTTCCGCGCGCCGTCTCTGGCCCAGACCATTTACGCCTCATCGACCTTCACCTCGGCAGGCGTGGTCAATGGCCAACAGCTGTCGGTGCCGGTCAAGGTACTGCCCGTGGACAGCGCCGAAGCCAAGGCCCTGGGCGCGGAAAAACTCAAGCCGGAGAAGTCGCTGAACTACAGCTTCGGACTGACCTTCGAGCCGCTGGATAACTATCGCCTGACCACCGATTTCTATCAGATCGGCATTCGCGACCGCATCGTCTCCACCAGCCTGCTGGGCGGTCCGGCGATCTCCCAGGTACTGGCCGCCAACGGCCTGCCGCCCTCGCTGTATGCCCAGTACTACACCAACGCCGTGGACACCCGCACCCGTGGCCTGGATGTGGTCAACGAGTATCGCCAGCAGCTCGGCGAGTTGGGCCAGGTGCGCTGGAGCGCGGCCTACAACTGGAACCAGACCAAGATCGAGAAATTGCAGGACAACCCGTCGGCCCTGGCCGGGCTCGGTTCGCAATATCAGCTGTTTGACCGCCGCCTGCAAAAGGACCTGACCGTAGCGACACCGCAATCCAAGCTGATCCTGGCCTCGAACTGGAAGCTCGGCGACTTCGACACAAACCTGGCCGTGACCCGTTTCGGCAGCTATATCGAAGGCGATAACAACCCGGTCAACGACCGCAAATACTCGGCCAAATGGATCACCGACCTGGATGTGGCCTACAAGCTCAGCAAGCAACTGACCGTAGCCCTGGGCGGTAATAACCTGTTCAACGTCTACCCGGACAAGAAAGGTATCCAGGACTGGAGCGGGGCCTATAAGTACGGGCAATTCTCGCCATTCGGGCTGGGTGGGTCGTATTACTACACGCGGTTGGCGTATGCCTTTTAAGGGTTAAAAGCCGAATCTTTGGGAGTGGATTCCGTGGCGAATTCATTCGCGAAAGCGGTGTTGAGGGCGATGGATATTCATCGCTTGTACCGGCCCCTTCGCGGATGAATCCGCTCCCACAATCCATCAGCACCCAACATTAAATACATTATATTTATATTAAAAACTCTCAAAATTACAAAAACACATCATTAGCTTATAACCAAAAGATACTTCACAAGCCTTTCTTATAGGAATACTTTCAAACCCAGACCGACCCCTTCTCCAGGCGGAGGTTGTCAGCACACCTCTTACCGCCTGGAGATCCATCCCTATGTCGCGCCTTTATCCCCTCAAACATCTGCTGCTGGGCAGCCTGCTCGGGCTGAGCCTGAGTCTGGGCCTAACGGTACAGGCGGCGGATCTGCAACCGCTGCTGGTGGCCAATCAGAAGCAGAGTATCAAGGTGCTGCTGCAAGTCTCGGGCGAGCTGAAGAACGTCCCTTACGAGATTCAATTTTCCGAATTTCCTGCTGCCGCTCCCTTGGGTGAAGCCCTGAATGCCGGGGCCGTGGATGTCGGTGGTCTGGGCGATGCGCCTTATGTATTTGCCTACGGCGCCGGGGCGCCGTTGAAGGTGGTCAGCATCGTGCACATGGAAGGCCGCTTTACCACGGCGGTGCTGGTGCCCAGGGATTCGACGGTCAAGAACGTGGCCGATCTCAAGGGCAAGCGCATCGTCACCGGCCGTGGTTCCATCGGCCACTTCCTGGCAATCAAGGCCCTGCGCAGCGCCGGTTTGCAGACCAGCGACGTCAAGTTCGTCTACCTGCTGCCCAGTGAGTCGCGCCTGTTGCTGGACAACGGTGATGCCGATGCCTGGGCCACCTGGGACCCCTACACCACCATCGCCATCACCCAGAGCCAGGCTCGAGTTGTTGCCAGTGGCAATGAACTGCTGACCAACAACCTGTATTTCGCCGCCACCAGCAAGGCCATCGAGAGCAAGCGCGCACAACTCGATGATTTCGTCGCCCGGGTCGAGCGCGCGTACAACTGGGCCAACACCCACCCCGAGCAATATGCCGCCGCCCAGGCCCAGGTCACCGGTCTGCCCGTAGACGTGCATCTGGCCATCGACAAGGCCACACACATGCAGCGGGTGGATATCGACGACACGATCATCAAGGGCCTGCAGGAGACTGCGGACATCTACCAGCAGGAAGGCATCGTCACGAAAAAGATCGACGTCTCTCAAGGCTTCGACAAGAGTTTCAACGCCTCGCGTGCCCGGGTTGCCCAGGCAACCGCTCAATAAACCCACCGTCAGTGAATGACCTACAAGATTCAGGAGCACGATCATGAGTAAGCAACGTCAATTGAAATTCGGCGCCATGGTTCACGGTGTCGGGCACGGTTGGGGCGAATGGCGCCACCCTGATGCCCTGGCCGACGCCAGCGTCAATTTCAACTTCTACAAGCAGCAGGCACGTCTGGCCGAAGCGGCCAAATTCGACTTCGTGTTCATCGCCGACAGCCTGCATATCCATGAGAAATCCAGCCCGCATTATCTGAATCGTTTCGAGCCACTGACCATTCTCTCGGCCCTGGCCGCAACCACAGACAAAATCGGCCTGGTCGCCACCGTGACCGTCAGCTACACCGAGCCGTTCCAGGTCGCCCGCCAGTTCGCGTCCCTGGATCACATCAGCGGCGGTCGCGCCGGCTGGAACGTGGTGACTTCCTGGCTCAGTGGCACCGCCGACAACTTCGGCAAGGCCGAACATCCGCCACATCCCGTGCGTTATCGCATCGCCAAGGAACACGTCAATGTGGTCAAGGGCCTGTGGGATTCCTGGGAGGATGACGCCTTCGCCCGCAACAAGCAGACCGGTGAATTCTTTACCCCCGGCAAGCTGCACGCGCTGAACCACAAGGGCGAGTTCTTTTCGGTCAAAGGGCCGCTGAATATCTCTCGCTCCAGGCAGGGCCAGCCGCTGATTTTTCAGGCCGGTACCTCCGAGGACGGACGCAACTTCGCCGCTGAATATTCGGACGCCATCTTCGTCCATGCCGAATCCCTGGAAGAGGCCCAGGCTTACTACGCCGATCTGAAAAAACGCGCCAAGAGTTTTGGCCGTAACCCGCAGGACCTGTCGATCCTGCCCGGCATCCGCCCTATCGTCGGTCGCGACGAGGCCGAAGTGGAAAGCCGTTATCAGCAGGCCGTGGAGCTGGTCAGCATCGAGGACGCTATCGTTGCCCTGGGCCGACCGTTCAACGACCATGATTTCAGCCAGTATCCGCTGGACGCGCCTTTCCCGGACGTCGGCGACCTGGGCTCCAACAGCCAGAAAGGCGGCTCCGACCGGATCAAGCAACTGGCCAAGGAAAAAGGCCTGACCCTGCGCCAGGTGGCCCTGCACTTCTCCCGGCCCAAGCGCGACTTCGTCGGCACCCCGGAGCAGGTGGCCGATGCCATCCAGACCTGGTTCGAACAGGGCGCAGCCGATGGTTTCATCATCAACTCGCTGCTGCCGGACGGCCTGCAATCCTTCACTGAACAGGTGGTTCCGGTGCTGCAGCAACGCGGCCTGTTCCGCAGCGAATACGCGGGCTCCACCCTGCGCGATCATTTCGGCCTCGAGGTACCGGTCAATCGCTACGCCCAACAGCACGAGGCTGTCGAGCAGCCCGAGGAGGCACTGGCATGAGTGAGTCGCTCAACCAACTGCTCGCCGACCTGCACGTCGACCGGGTTGCCAACTGGGCGCCGGAAGCGCTCAAGGTCAATATCGATCAGCGCCAGCGTCTGGTCGACAGCGCCGATCCTGCGCAATGGATCAAGACCGGTGACGTACTGGACAGTTTTGAACTGCTCAAGGTCGAGGGCGGCAGCCTGACCCGCGAACAACTCACGGCCAATGGCCCGGCGGTGCTGGTGTTTTTCCGTTTTGCCGGCTGCCCGGCGTGCAATATCGCTCTGCCGTACTACCAGCGCCGTCTGTTCCCGACCCTTAAGGCATGGGGGGTGCCGCTGGTAGCGATCAGCCCGCAAGTCCCGGAGCGGCTGATCGAGATCAAGCTACGCCACTCTTTGCAATTGCAGGTCGCCAGCGACCGCGACAACGAACTGGGGCGACGCCTGGGGATTCTCTACAGCTTCGACGAAGCCTCGCGCCAGGCGGCCTTAAGCCGCGGCAACGGCATAGGCGAAGTGACCGGTACCGGAACCTGGGAACTGCCGCAACCGACCGTGCTGGTACTGGATCGCGATGGCCGCGTGGCCTTTGTCGAAGTCAGCCCGGACTGGCTGGTACGCACCGAGGCGGACGGAGTGTTGCAAGTGGTTGAGCGACTGCTGGCCGAGTCTGCGCCTGCCGTGGCGGTCTGAGGCTCTGGACCTGGGGCAGACCCGACTCATTGTGGGAGCGAATTGATTCGCGAAGGCGGTATTGCAGGCGATAGAAATGTGTCGCCTGTAAGGTCCCCTTCGCGAATGAATTCGCTCCCACAGAATTCACTTCCACGCGCCATTTCCTGGTGTATGCAACTCTCAAGGACCTCATCCCATGAGCCTTTCCACCCTACGCCACATCGATACAGAACCCGAGTCTGAAGCAGCCTTCAGCGCACGGCTGGCCGCCCTGAGCGCGACCCTGGCCGAAAGCGCCGAGGGCTATGACGCCAGCGGTGAGTTCCCCTACGCCAACTTTCGTCTGTTGCACGAACATGGTCTGCTTGGTCTGACCGTCCCGGAAAGCCTGGGTGGCGGCGCGGCAGACCTTAAGCGGGCGCAACAGGTGATCCGTGCGGTCGCCCGGGGCGAGCCGTCCACGGCACTTATTCTGGTCATGCAATACATCCATCACGTCCGTCTGCAGGACAACAAGAACTGGCCACAGGAGCTGCGCCTGCAGGTCGCCCGTGAAGCCGTGCGCGATGGCGCCCTGATCAATTCCCTGCGGGTCGAGCCGGACCTCGGCACGCCTGCCCGCGGCGGCCTGCCCGGTACCATCGCCCGGCGCACGCCTGAGGGCTGGCGCATCAGCGGCAGCAAGATCTACTCCACCGGCAGCCATGGCCTGACCTGGTTCGCGGTATGGGCGCGTAGTGACGATGCCGACCCGCTGGTGGGCGCCTGGCTGGTGCACAAGGACAGTCCCGGCGTGAGCATCGTCGAAGAATGGGACCACTTGGGCATGCGCGCTACCTGCAGCCATGAAGTGGTGTTCGACGACGTGCTGGTGCCCCTGGAACATGCGGTCAGCGTCAGCCCGTGGAGTACGCCACAGCCCGAGCTGGACCCTGCGGGCATGCTATGGATGTCGGTACTGTTGTCGTCGGTCTATGACGGCGTCGCCCGCTCGGCCCGGGACTGGCTGGTGCAGTTCCTGCAAACCCGCAAGCCATCCAATCTCGGCGCGGCGCTCTCGACCTTGCCGCGATTTCAAGAGGTGGTCGGCGAGATCGATACGCTGCTGTTTGCCAACGACACCCTGCTGCAATCAGCAGTCCAGGGCCTGACCCCGCCGGCCCACGCCGCACAGATCAAATACCTGGTGACCCTCAACGCCATCCGCGCCGTGGAGCTGGCCGTCGAGGCCGCCGGCAACCCTGGCCTGTCACGCAGCAATGCGCTGCAACGGCATTATCGCAACGTGCTGTGTGCACGCATTCACACGCCGCAGAATGATGTGGTGTTGCTGTCCGTGGGCAAGGCAGCGCTGATTTGAAATGAGATTCTGTAGGAGCTGCCGAAGGCTGCGAATGGGTCTGACTGACACACCGCCTTCGCAGCCTTCGGCAGCTCCTACAGATCCGTGTTTACATCGCGGCAACATCGGATCATTAACCCTGCACAATGCCCCGCTGATATTCCCCAGGCGTTAACCTCCTTGGCTTAGGGGTTATCCCGATATTGATATCAAAAAGCTATCGTTATCATCCGGCGATCTTGGACAACGGATCGATGCGGGATGCAGAGTTATCGTGTAATCAGCATTGGCATCATTGCAGCCGGGAGGCGCTGATGCCCGATGCCCTGAAGATGACGCCGATACTGGATGACCACGCCTTCCAGCGTCTGCAGGCGTTGCTGATCAGCATCAGCGGGATCCTCCTGACCGCCAACAAACGCAAGCTGGTGGCCAGCCGACTGGGCAAGCGTCTGCGCCATTTTCGCTGTACCGGCTTCGGCCAGTACCTGGATCTGCTCGAAGATCCGGCCCATTTCGACGAGCAACGTCTGGTGCTGGATCTGCTGACCACCCACGAAACCTATTTCTTCCGCGAACACACGCATTTCGATTTCCTTGGTCACTGGCTGCAACATCAGCAGCGCCCCTTAAGGGTATGGAGTGCGGCCTGCTCATCCGGCGAAGAAGCCTACAGCCTGGCCATGGTGCTCAGCAGCCACGCGCGCCATCACGACTGGTCGATTCTGGCCAGCGATCTCAGCCACACCCTGTTGGCAAAAGCGCGCGCGGCCATTTACGACATGACCCAGGCCAAATACCTGCCCGACGACTGTTTACAGCGTTACTGCCAGAGCGTCTTCGTTGACGCCAGCCTGTGCCTGCGCATATGCGAAGAGCTGCGGGCCAGGGTGCAGTTTCGCCAATTGAACCTGATCCAGCCGCTGGACACCGACTTCGAGCAATTTGACGTGGTGTTCCTGCGCAATGTCCTGACCTATTTCAGCCAGGAAGAAAAACCGCGCATTGCCCGGCGAATCATCGACCAGATGCATCCCGGCGCGCTGTTGTTCATCGGCCACGCAGAAAACATTTACGACCTGAATCTGCCCGTACGCCTGACCCATCCGTCCGTGTACGAACGCCTGTGACCGGCGCCACCCGATCCAGGTCACTCAAGGTCTTCTAATCCCACCAGGCGCGATTTCGCTGCCGGTCCGGGACAGCCACTCAGGCGCCCCCCGCATCACCGGGACAGCTCGCCTCCAGGGAAAACAAAAAACCTGGCTGCCCTTATAGGCGGCTACTCCCTCCCCTGCGATACGGACCTGTACTTATGCTTTGCCGAATATTGCTCGCCGATGACTACCCCTTGTTTCGGGCCGGACTGCGAGCGCTTCTGGAAAACCGCAATGACTACGAGATTGTCGGAGAGGCGGACAATGGCCATAGCGCCATCGAACTCGCCTCACGCTTATTGCCGGATATCGTCGTGCTCGACATGTCCCTGGAGCGCGGCTCAAGTGTGACGGCCCTCAAGGAACTGTCGATCCATGCCCCGGACAGCAAGGTGCTGATGCTGTCGACCCATACCGACGCAGGTTTCGTCATGAAATGCCTGAAGCTGGGCGCCCACGGTTACCTGCTCAAGAACGCCACGGTACCGGAACTGGACATGGCCCTGCAGGCCCTTCGCGGTGGCGGGCAATACCTGTCGCCGGCGGTGATCCCGCTGGTGGTCAGCCAGGCCGTGAGAAAAAGCGCGCCGCTACCGGCCAGCACCGACGGCAGCCCCGGCACCCTCACCGAGCGCCAGATAGAAATCCTGCGCTTGATCGCCAGGGGTGAATCAACCCGCTCCATAGCCACAGGTTTGGGACTGAGCGTGAAGACCGTGGAAGCCCACCGCTCCCAGGTCATGCACCGCCTGCGCATCTACGACATAGCCGGACTGGTGTTGTTTGCCGTACGCGAGGGCATCATCCAGGTCAATGACTGACCCGAATGATGCCCTGGACTATGGAGAGCCGATTCACGCCTGTTGCAATTGCGGCGGTTCAAAAGCGCTGATTGGCGGCAGCGGCTCATGCCATTTGACGATCTCCACCGCGGCAGTCTGGGCGCTGCAACCTTGAGAAAGCAGCGACGCGCCAATATCTGCCGTGACCATATTGGGGTTGCCATGCTTGTCCAGACTGCCGATTTGCCCCGCCACCAACGGATCAAACCAGGCGCCGGTCGCAATCTGCACAACACCGGGGCGAATGCCTTCCGACAGGATCGCGGCAGCCAGGAAGGC
This sequence comes from Pseudomonas sp. Pseusp88, assembly GCF_047303955.1. NCBI lineage: Bacteria > Pseudomonadati > Pseudomonadota > Gammaproteobacteria > Pseudomonadales > Pseudomonadaceae > Pseudomonas > Pseudomonas sp. Pseusp88. The sequence goes on from NZ_JBGLYM010000026.1 coordinate 86,120, forward strand.
ACCGCGCTGGTTGAATACCCTGATCACATCACCCTCGACGATGCCCCGCGCATGAGCGTCGAGGGGGTTGAGGGTCAGGGGTTCGCGCTGCCGGATTTTCGACGCGCGACTGTATGAGCCGTGATCGTACTGACTGTGCAGACGGGTTTTCGGTTGATTCGACAGCAAGTGCAACGGGGCTTCAGGATCCGGCTTGTCTAGCCACACCGGATGACCAGGACAATCGGCATAGCCAAAACCGGCGATGCGTTCGCAGAATATCTCGATGCGCCCTGATGGGGTCGGCAACGGATGGGCATCCGGGTCGTCGCGAAAAGCCTTGAGCAGGACGGTATCGGTTTGCGGATAGGCGACCTCGAACAATCCATCGCGCCAGAACTGATCGTAGTCCGGCAGCTCGACACCGAAATCCTCGGCCCGCCCCCGGGATTCTTCATAGATAGCGCGTAGCCAGGCCTCGGCATCGCGCCCCTCGGTGAAGCTTTCGCCAATATCCAGACGTGTTGCGAGATCGGCAAAGATCGAATAATCGTCACGGGATTCGCCCACCGGCGCGATGGCCTGCTGCATGGCGATCATGAAGCGGTCCGAGGCGGAACTGCCGATATCGTTGCGCTCCAGGGCGGTGGTTGCGGGCAGGACGATATCGGCGTGCTTGGCCTGGGCGGTCCAGTATTGCTCGTGGACGACGATGGTTTGCGGGCGTCGCCAGGCGGTCAGCAGGCGGTTGAGATCCTGATGGTGGTGAAAGATGTTGCCGCCCGCCCAGTAGACCAGGCGGATATCCGGATAGTGACGGCGCTGACCGTTGTAATCAAAGGGCGCGCCGGGATTGAGCAGCATGTCGGTGACTCGCGCGACCGGGATGAAATCCTTGATCGGGTTGCTGCCCTGGGAGAAGCGCGGCCCGGAGAACGCCTTGCGGCCGCTGCCAGTGTTGTTCATGCAACCATAGCCCAACCCGAAACCACCGCCAGGCAAGCCAATCTGGCCCAGCAATGCGGCCAGGGTCACGGTCATCCAGAACGGTTGCTCGCCATGCACCGAGCGTTGCAGTGAATAGGCGATATTGATCATGGTGCGCTTGCTGGCCATGCGTCGGGCCAGTTCGATGATCTGTGCGGCGGGAATATCCGTCAGAGCCTCGGCCCATTGCGGGGTCTTGGCCTGGCCGTCGGTCTGCCCGAGCAGGTAATCACGAAAGCGCTCGTAGCCGACGGTATAGCGACGAATAAACGCCTCGTTGTGCAAGCCTTCGCTGATCAGCACGTAGGACAGCGCCATCATCAGGGCCGTATCGCTGCCCGGTCTTACAGGTAACCACTGGTTCTGCTTTGGCCCGGTCAGATCGTCGCGTAAAGGGCTGACATTGACGAACTGCACACCCGCATCGGACATGCTTTCCAACGCCTTGCTCAGCAGATGGTCACTGGCGCCGCCAGGGCTGGTCTGGGCATTCTTGGCGGGCAGACCGCCAAAGGCGACGAACAGCTCGCAGTGTTCGGCGAGGTTTTTCCAGGACGTATGGGCGGCCAGCAGCCAGTCCATATTGCCGACGATATGCGGCATCAGTACGCGCCCGGCGCCGAGGCTATAGCTGTCGGTGCTGTAGACATAGCCGCCAAAGCTGTTGAGAAAACGATGCAACTGGCTCTGGGCATGATGAAAGCGCCCGGCACTGCCCCACCCGTAGCTGCCGCCGAAAATCGCCTGGTTGCCATGTTGTGCCTTGACCCGGCGCAACTCCCTGGCAACCAGATCCAGAGCGACCTCCCAGGACACTTCGACAAAAGGCTCCTGGCCACGTAATTCCGGACGACCGCCCTGCTCCGTGAGAAAACTGCGGCGAACCGCCGGACGCATGACCCGGGTCGGCGAGGTGATCGCCTCGGCTACCGAATCACCAATGGGCGAAGGGTCCGAATCCCACTCAACCGGCTTGAGGGCTTGTAGCTTGCCATCGACCACCTGCGGGAGAAAGGCGCCCCAGTGCAATGAAGTGAACGTCATGGGAGCAGCTCCGACGGAACGGATATCAGCGTGAGACCTGAGCGCCAGCCTGCCCTTGGGTCTCAAGCACCTGGCTGAACGACTGATCGAAGACTTTATCTGCCGGGTAGGATTTCGTCAGCCCGGTACCACTGAAAAAGTCGATTGTCTGCTGGGCACCGGCGATGACCTGGGCGGTTACCGGCACGATGACGATCTGCGAGCGGGCGAACCACAAGCGCGCCACTTCGGCGTCAGCCTTGGTCAGGCCGGCCCAGGCGGTCGCGTAGGTGTCGGTGTTCTGCGCGTTGCTGACGGACCAGGCGCGGGCAGCTTGCAGGCGTTGCAGGAAATCACTGATCTGTGCGCGCTTGTCCTTGATCGACTTGTCATTGGCGACAATAAAACTCTGCGCTGGAATCAGCCCCTTTGCGGTGGTGAGAATCCGCGAGCCCTGGCGCTCCTGCTGGGTGACATAGGGGTCCCAGGTGGCAATGGCATCCACCGAACCGCCGTCAAGAGCATGTGAGGCATCCAGTGCGCTGAGGTAACGGTAGTCCACGGCGTCGCGGGCGACACCGGCCTTGTCCAGTGCGGTCAACATCAATTGCTGACTCCAGGAGCCTTTCCAGATTGCGACCTTCCTGCCCTTGAGATCGGCCAGGGTCTTGATCGGCGAATCCCTTGGCACGACGATAGCCACGCCGTCCAGGTTCTGCCGCGTCACACCGACCACTTTGATCGGCGCACCCAGGGCACCGAGAAACAGCACTGGCGCATCCCCCAAAAGACCCACATCCAGGCTGCCGGCATTGAGGGCTTCGGCTACCGGAGAGCCAGCGGTGAATTGCTTCCACTCAAGGCTGTAAGGCAGGTCCTTGAGCACGCCCGACGCTTCCATGACGGTGCGGGCACTGTAGCTTTGGTCGCCGACGACCAGATCGGCGGCATTGGCATTCAAATGGCCGCCGAAGGCCAGAATCAGGCTGAGCAGAAGGGTTTTGCGGGGGATCAGCATATATAGATAACCTGCACGAGCTCAAAAGGAGCCGGATCACTTGAAGATTCCGGGTCCGCTCGTGCGGTGGCCGACTGTGCGCCAGCCTTGCGACAACAGTCGCTCAGCGGCGGTCGGTAACCGTAGCATCTTGCCGATTATAAAAATAATGCATTTTTGTTCTATGCAAATATCAACGCTCACCAGTCGGTCAGTTCGATAGCAACAAAACGCAGACAAATAAAAACGCCGCTCTATTGAGCGGCGTTTTTATATAAATGGAGCGGGAAACGAGACTCGAACTCGCGACCCCGACCTTGGCAAGGTCGTGCTCTACCAACTGAGCTATTCCCGCA